>JAUWNN010000103.1 GCA_030612625.1 Caldifarciminota bacterium | reverse complement strand
GGCCTTGGCGTTCTTGGCGGTTAGTTCTTTCACCCTGACCTCAATCCTCACCCCGCAAGGGAGAGGAAGTCTCTGACCGCGGTCTGCGGTTTTGCCTTTTGCAATTTGCACTTTGCCTTTTGACTTGTGCCTATCTGTGTTCATCTGTATTCATCTGTGTCCATCTACGGTTAGATTTCCTCTTGGCGGCCTTGGCGGTTAATCTTCTGCCAGGGCTTTGCGGTATGCAGCCAGTACAAATCGGTTGGTCTCTTCGGCCCGGGCTGCTTCAAGAGCACGTTTGAGCGGGTCATCGAGGAAGTTCTCCAGAGCTTCGACTGCAACCAGGCGCACGAACGGATTACCGTGCTTCAGATAGGAAACAAAGGTCTTGCGGCAGCGGACAAGCAGCTCACGGTCTTCCAGGGTATCGAGCTCAGTTGTAATCTTGCCGGCCCCGCGGACAGCGTGGCCGAGGGCCGGCGGTTTCTGGTTTGCCATCTTGTCGAGCAATGGTTCAAGGCCTGGTTTGCCAATTTTCTCGAGCGCCATTTCCGCGGCTGAGCGAACCGTGAACAACCGGTCGCCAAGCGTCCGAATCAGGTCCGGGACAGCAACCGGGTTCTTGAGCTTGCCGCAGGCTTCAGCCGTGACAATCCGCGAAGGCTCATACTCATCCTTCAGGAGAAACAGAATCCTTGGCACAACAGTCGAGTCACCAATCTCACCCAATGCCTTTGCAACCCAGCGCGGGCTTGCCCTTTTCTGTTTCATGGCCAGGAAGAGCGAATCAACCGCATCCTTTGCCTGTTCCTTGAGCTTGCCCAGCCAGTAGACCGCATTGGCACGTGCCCGTCTGCGGTCGTCATGCAGCGCGCGATACAGGTATGGCTTAGCTGTGTCCGGCCATTCTTTGAGTAATGCTTCAACCGCTCTTGACTCAAGCCCGCTCTTGGTGTCGAGCTTGTTCTCAAACACGTACTCAATGGCTTCTTTGCCGAGGTCTTTCAGTTGCCGGCGCGCCTGCTTCACCTTGGCCCGGACATTGCCGACCTCCCAGAGTGCGGCAATCTTGAACAGAGAATCCACCTCCAGCTCAAGACTGTCTGCCAGCTCCAGGGTATCGCCTTGTTCTGCTTCATCTCCGGCAATCGGTTCGGCTGAAAGGTCCATACCTGCGCCGTACACACCATTGGTCCAGAACCCGTAATCAGAACCCGCGCTGCCCGCGGTATAGTAGTCCTTGCCTGCCATGTCCACGAACATCCCTGCGCTGGCAAATCCGCGTGCCGGCTTGCCACCGGCCAGAGCCAGTTTCTCGGTCGAAGAATAGACATCATTACCGGTAACATCCACCAGCAACCCGACCGAGTTGGTCAGTGCGGTTCCCTGTCCCCCGGACGCATAATAGACATCATTGCCTGCCCGGTCGAGCAGCACCCCGACCGACAAGTCATGACCTTCGCCCTGGCTCGGGCCGAGCCGCGAGTAATAGGAGTCATTGCCTTTGTTGTCAATCAGGCAGCCGACCGCAAGATGAATCCCGGCCCCTTGGGAATACTGGACCGCCGAATAGTGGTCATAGCCGGACCCGTCCCAGATAGCACCGAGCGAATACCAGTAGGAAGTTGCTTGGGCGAACACTTCTGCGTTGTAGAAGTCATTGCCCGAGCCATCGCACAAGAATCCGATACCGCCCGAAGCATCAGGCCTCCAGCCAATCGCAAATCCCTGGGCAAAGGAGCGGTACTCATGGGGCAGACGCGGCTCGTGCAGCTACCCGCCGCCTGCATAGTACTGGTCATTGCCCTCACCATCCAGGATAAGCCCGTACCCCCAGGTCGAAGCAAAACCCTGACCATAACAAAGACAACGGTAGGAATCATTCTCCTTGGAATCAACCAGCAGCCCGATTCCGAAATGGCCTGCGCCTTGAGCATAGAATCCCGCATCATACATGTCACGGCCATCAAAGTCTGCAAGAACACCGGTTCCGAAGATTGCTCCGCCCTGGCTGTAATGCGAAGACCGGTACACATCATTGCCCTCAAGGTCAATCAGCACACCGGCACCGAACAAAGCTGCGCCCTGGGAGAACAGCCGGTCCGATGAATACAGGTCATTGCCTTTCAGGTCAATCACTACAGAGAATGGTTTGTTCAAGACACCGACCGCACCTCCGGCCCGGTTGCGATAAGTGTCATGACCGCCAAGCTCGATGATGATGCAGCAGTCATGGTTATAGGTGTTGTCTCCGTCCCCGCCAACAACTACCAGGCCGAATTCAGTCTCTAGCTCAAAGTACACTCCTCCTTCGATTCCCGGCACAGTCCGGGTTCCGGCTTCATGTGGAAACATCAAAGGCTCTTCGGTCAGGAGCCGCTGAGCTTCAGCAGCAGCATAGACCACTGCCAGACCGGATAATGCCAGGGAACGCCGCTCAATCTTGCGCACATACACCAGCACAGTCTCAGCCTCGACCTCCTGAGCGGTATCGTAGGCCTGGCCGAACTCGCGATGGAGCACTCCGCACAATGTCGGACTGAGCGTGTCGTCTTCATCGGCCCAGAAATCAGGAGCTTCACCCAGCAGCACATTCAGTTCCTTCTTGCTCAGCCCGGCAACAGCCTTTTCAAGATAGCGGTCTGCAACCTCAAATCCTGCGACAATAGTATTTATTGCCTTAGCCAGGTTCACCGGAAGCATCACAGTTCCCTGGACCGGCTCTCTTGTCAAACCCAGCACCTCTTTGCGCAAGCGCACCGAATCGGTCGGGTTCAACTTGACATCGGTCTCAAGCCATTGTAACCATACCAGACTCAATATGTTATGCTCGTTTTCAAGAAAGAGTCCGGCTGAAGAATCAACATACCCGGCCACCTCAAGTGGGTTATCCAGCATCCGGTCAACAGCCTTAAGCCTGAAGAAGCTGTCCGTGGCCCACTGCTTGAAGAAACCAAGCTCCTGCTCTTCGATTCCCAGGATTTCCAGGCCCTGGTGCACCGCGCTGGTTGCAGAAGAATCAAGCCCGGCCCCAGGCAGCAGACCGCACCCGGCCAGACAAACAACTATGACGATATTACGTACCATGCTACACCCTCCATATGGAACACCTGCTCCTGCTCACAGACGGGTTTTGCTCAAGAGGTATGACAATCAATGAATGCGGCGGCCCGGCAACCTGGTCTACAAAGGCTCAATCAGCATCAGGGGTTGACCGTATTCGACCGACTCTCCGCCCTGAACCAGGATGTCAATGATGCGGCACTTCTTCTCGGCCTGAATCTCGTTCATCAGCTTCATCGCCTCAACGATACACAGAGCCTGGCCGGCCTCGACCGTTTCGCCCTTTTCAACGAATGGCGGCGAATCCGGCCTGGTCCGAAGATAAATCGTGCCCACCATCGGTGATATGACTTCTTCAGTCTCAGTTGCAGCGGGCTTTGGCTCAGGCGCCTGGGGCTCGGTCGGTTGCTCGGCTGGAGCCGTGGTCTCAGGCGCCGGACCCGGCTTCGGCGCAGAAGCAGCAGTCGCGGGCATCGGCCGCGGTTCTGAAGCCCGGACCACAGTTTCCAAAACTGCTCCGCCCCGCCTGATTCTGACCCGGTCTTTCTTGTACTGCCATTCAAGCTCAGTGACCTGATGGCTGGCAAGAAGTTCAATCAGGTCCCGGACGGTTCCGATATCAATCTCTTCCTTGGCAGGTGCGGAGCCGGGTTTCTGCCTGGGCTCAGGAGCGGATTTCTTCTCGGGCTTTGCCGGCTCGGGAGGTGTCGGATTCTTGCGCCACTGAAAGAACTTCAGAGACACTTCAGGGAAAAGCGCGTACGAGATATAATCCTCTTCCTTTTCCACCAGGTCCTTGGGAAGCTCCTTGCGCGCTTTGGGCAGCAGAGGTTCAAGCCGGTCCGCCGGCCTGCCCTTGACCGGCTTGTCGCCTCCAAGAATCTTGGCCATGACTGATTCCCTGATTCGTGCGGGCGACCGTCCATACAGTCCCTTGACATAATCCTTCACTTCTTTGGGAATGAGCTTGTATCGCTCTCCGGTCAGGACATTGATTACGGCCTGAACCCCGACAATCTGGCTCGTCGGCGTTACCAGCGGCGGAAACCCCAGGTCCTCGCGCACCCTGGGCACTTCATTCAGAACTTCGGTGAGCCGGTCTTCAGCCTTCTGCTCCTTGAGCTGAGAAAGCAGGTTTGAAGCCATGCCTCCTGGAATCTGATGGGTAATCACCATCGAATCCACCACCTTGTTACCCTTGATACTCCGGTCCGCAGACATCCTGCTGAAATGGACCTCGATTCTTTCCATCGCCTCGATGTTCAACTCAGGGTCACGGTCGGTATGCGCAAAACAGGCGACCATCGTCTCCCCGGCCGGCTGCGAAGTCGAGCAAGAAAGCGGCGCAGAAGCGGTATCAATCACATCAGCTCCTGCCTCAGCCGCTTTCAGATACGCGGCAACCGCCATTCCGCTCGAGGCATGGCAGTGAACCTGAATCGGCAGCTTGACCTCTGATTTCAGAGCAGATACCAGGTCATAAGCCATCTGGGGCGCAAGAATCCCGGCCATGTCCTTGATGCAGATGGAGTCAACGCCCATGTCCTTCTGCTCCTCGGCCCGTTCCATATAGTACTCGAGGGTATGGACCGGGCTGATTGCATAGCACAGAGTTCCCTGGGCATGCTTGCCCGCCTTCTTGACAAAACCTATCGCCTTCTCCAGATTGCGGGCGTCGTTCAGCGCGTCGAATATCCGGAAGATGTCCAGGCCCCGGTCCGCAGCGTGTTTGACAAACGCCTCAAGCACATCGTCCGGGTAGTTGTGGTATCCGACGATATTCTGGCCGCGCAGCAGCATCTGAAGTTTGGTGTTCTTGACCTTATCCCGGATTTCAGAAAGCCGTTCCCACGGGTCCTCGTTCAGGAAACGCTGACACACGTCAAAAGTCGCACCGCCCCACACTTCGAGTGACCAGTACCCCACTTTGTCGATATGCTCGAGCACCGGCCGCATATCCTCTATCCTCATCCGGGTCGCCCAGAGCGACTGGTGCGCGTCCCGCAGGGTGGTGTCAGTGAACTTAATCGGATTCTCTACCATAATATTTCTTTATTGCATCAGTCACGAGTTCCATTTTCATGGCCCGTGAGCCTTTGACCAGGATTGTATCCCCGGGCCTTATTATGTCAAACAATCCGTCCGGAACCTGCCCACTCTCAGCGAAAAGCCGCACCTTTTCAGATTCCATTCCGGCCTTCAAGGCAACCGAAGCGGCATGTTCTGCCATAGTCCCGACAAAAACCACCCGGTCCAGGCAGGTCGCAGCCAGCCGGCCGATTTCAGTATGTGCCTCAATCGAATGTTCGCCCAGCTCAAGCATATCACCCAGAATAGCCACTCGCCGGTCCTGATGAGTATTGTGGCAGAGCACCTCAAGAGCAACCCGCATTGACTGGGGATTGGCATTATAGGAATCATCAATCAGCACAACATCGCCAAGCTTCATGACCTTCAGCCTCATCTCTGTGACCTTGAAACCGGCAATTGCTCGAGCCATATCTGCGAACTCCATGCCCAAAGCATGGGCACCAGCACAGGCCGCCAGGCAGTTGGACACGTTGTGACTGCCGAGCAGACCCATTCGGACGCGATACGTGCCCTGGAGCATGAACTCAAAACCCTCAAGCCCGAGGTCCCGGACATCTGCAGCATACACATCAGCCCTGACCTCAAGACCGAATGTCAGTTGTGCGCAACCACAAGACTTATGGCCAATCTCCATCACCAAAGGGTCGTCGGCATTAAGCACCGCGGTCCCAGATTCGGGCAACTCCTCCAGGAGCTCGGCTTTCTCATGCGCCACTCCCTGCCGGTCGCGCATAAACTCAAGATGGGTATCCCCGATATTGGTAACAACGCCCACCTCGGGCTTGCAAACCCGGGCCAGTCTCCTGGTGCCGCCGAGCTGGTTCATCTCAATCTCGAAAACCCCGACATCAGTATCCGGCTCCAGCCTGAACACAGTCAGCGGCACCCCGATGTCATTGTTGAAGCTTGCGCGAGCTTTAACCACATTGAGTCTCAAATCCAGGAGCGCGCCAATCATATCCTTGACAGTGGTCTTGCCGTTGCTGCCGGTCACAGCCACGACCCTGGTATCGAGCCCGGCCCTGTACAACCCGGCAACATCACCCAGGGCCTTGCGCGTGTCCTTGACCAGAATCACCACACCCTTGTCCGGTGCCTGTTCCGGGTCTGAAACCACAACCCCGGCCGCACCGTTTTCAACAGCATCCCTGGCAAACTGATGGCCGTCAAACCGCTCACCCTTGATAGCGAAATAAAGGTCGGCCGGCTGGACTTTGCGGGAATCGATTGATATGCCCTTGACAGACTTATCTCCTTTTCTGAGCAGCCTGCCTCCAGCAGCTTTGACAATACCTGCAATACTCAACTGTTCCATATCAGTTCCTACACATCCTACACAATCAGCATCGCATCCCCGAAGCTGTAGAACCGGTACTGCTTCTCAATCGCATGATGGTAAGCGGCCATGATGCACTCGCGACCGGCAAACGCCGAAACAAGCATCAGCAGGGTTGACTTAGGCAGGTGGAAATTGGTCAGGAGCCCGCCTGTGACACGCCACTCATAGCCCGGATAGATGTACAAGTCGGTCTCCCCTTTGCCCGGGTTCACCTGCCAGCCATTCACGCTCTGCACAGCCCGGGTCTCAAGCAACCTGACCGTTGTTGTGCCAACACACACCAGCCGCTTTCCCTGTGCAAGCGCATTGCTAATTCTGCCGGCAACTTCAGGGGTCAGCTCGAACTCCTCAGGATACATGGTATGCTCCTCAACCGTTTCCACTTTCACCGGTCTGAATGTGCCCAGCCCGGCATGAAGGGTCACACACTCTATTTCGGTTCCTTCCGCTTTCAGGCTCTCAAGCAGCTCCGGGGTAAAATGCAGCCCGGCCGTAGGCGCAGCGACCGCACCGTCAATCTCGGCAAAAACGGTCTGGTATCTTTCCGGCTCTTCACACTTCTCTCTGATATAAGGCGGCAAAGCCAGCTCGCCCTGTTCACAGAGCAGACCCTCAATATCCGGTGGCTCGAACTCGACCTTCCTCATTCCATCCGGCTTGCGCTCCAGCACTCTTGCCTTGTAATGCCCGAAATCTACCACAACACCCGGCTTTGCTTTGCGCGCCGGTCTTGAAAGCGCTTCCCACACACCCGTCCCAATGCATCGCAACAGCAGGAACTCAAGCTTGCCTCCGGTTGGAAGCCTGCCATAGACTCGGGCCGGTATCACCCTGGTGTTGTTCACAACCAGCAGGTCATCCGGCTTGAGCCAATGCCTGATGTCAGGAAACAGACGGTCGTGCAGCTTCCCGGTCTTACGTTCCAGAACCAGCAGTCTTGACTTATCCCGCTCAGCAGCCGGATGCTGGGCAATCAGCTCCTTCGGAAGCTCGTAATCGAACTCAGAAACGAGCATCTAGGCAAGCTTGCTGCCGGTGATTCTTCTGTATGCTTCGCGGTATCGGTCTGCTGTCCCTTCAATCACTTCGGCCGGCAGGTGCGGGGCCGGCGGGCTCTTGTCCCAGCCTGTCTGCTCCAGATAGTCCCGGACAAACTGCTTGTCAAAGCTGGCCGGCGAAATCCCGACTTTGTACTCGGCCGCATCCCAGAACCGGGAAGAATCAGGAGTCAGCAGCTCATCAATCAGCACCAGCTTTCCTTCAATCAGACCGAACTCAAACTTGGTGTCTGCTATGATGATGCCTCGGGAACCGGCATATTTCGCAGCCTGGTGATAAATCCTCAGAGAAGTATCCTCGACGACCTTTGCGACCGACTTACCCACAATCCCGACCATCTGGTCCATCGTAATGCTCTGGTCGTGCCCTGAAACCGCTTTGGTCGTGGGTGTGAAGATTGGCTCAGGCAGTTTCTCTGCCTGGCTCAGGCCGGCTGGAAGCTTGATTCCGCAGATGGTGCCGGTTGCCTGGTACTGCTTCCACCCGGTTCCTGCCAGATACCCCCGCACCACACATTCCACCGGCAGAGGCTCGGTCCGCTTCACAAGCATAGCCCGACCCTTCAGGACTTCCCTGAAAGGCGCAAGCTCGGCTGGGAAAGCATCCGGGTCAATAGTAATCAGATGATGAGAAACCAGGTCAGAAAACCGGCTGAACCAGAACGCAGACATCTGATTCAGGACTTTGCCCTTGTCCGGAATCGGGTCCCCCAGCACAACATCAAAAGCTGATAACCGGTCGGTCGAAACAATCAGCAGGTCTCCGCCAACATGGAACATGTCCCTGACTTTGCCCCGGCCTGCCAGGGAAACACCAGGTAGCTCTGTATTCAGAAGCGTCATCGCATCACCCCTTTCTTTTTCTTCCGAACGGCATGATATACAAAGGCCGGTATCGGATTCCAAGGATTTCCTTCACCTTCTGGTCTGAGAATGCGCCTATCATCACCGTTCCCAGACCTAGGGCCTCGCACTGTAGATGAACATTCTGGCCGACATGACCGGCCTCCATGTGCACATACCGTTTGCCGCGCTCGCCGTACCGGCCTGTGGTTCTGCTGTAGTCACACGCCAGCACAAGATTGGCCGGGGCCGCTTCAATCATGGTCTGACCCCAGGCCGCACCGCTCAACTCGTGCAGGACGTCTTCGGACAAGAGCAGCTCAAGCGCATGCTCATCAATCAGGTAACGGTAAACCCCGGCCCCCAGTCCCTGAACCCTACCGACAACCAGATACAACTCCATCGGATAAGTCGCACCGGCTGAAGGCGCGGTTCTGCCGCCCCAGCCGATAGTCTTTCCCTGCGCTGCCCAGAGCACCTGTCCAACTTCCTCAAGTGACAGAGAATCACCTTTGTACGAACGGATTGACCTGCGCTGGTGAAGCGCGGCCTCAAGCGTCATCTTTCCAAGGGTATCCGGAACCGGAAGCTCAACCACCTTGGCAGGCCCGGTTCTGACCTGCGCAAGCAGAGCAACCGAGGCAAGAAGCAATCCGAAAGACATCGCGACGCCGGTCACTTGCCGGACTTGGGCGGCCTTGGCCTGCGGACAACCCTGGCCCCTTGCGCCCGGCGGAACCCGGCCAGGTTCCGGGCAAGCCTCTTGTCGTGCAAAGCCAGTATTGCGGCAGCATATAAGGCCGCATTGGCAACACCCGACCTGCCGACCGACATCGCGCCGACCGGGACCCCGCGCGGCATCTGGACCGTGGACAGAAGCGCATCCAGCCCGCTCAGCCCTGCATCAAGCGGAACTCCGACAACCGGCAGGGTTGTGTGGCTGGCAATCACTCCGGCCAGATGCGCGGCCTTGCCCGCACCCGCGATAATAACCTGAATCCCCCGACGTATCGCACCACGGGCAAAACTCCGGCATCGCTCCGGAGTCCGGTGTGCTGAAATCACCAGAACCTCATGGGGAATCCTGAACTGGTCCAGAATCCTCGTGGCCTCGGCCATCACCTCGGCATCTTTCTCACTGCCCATCACAACGGCAACCAACGGCTTCACCTTTTTCACCATGCCCAATAATATACCTGAGCCCGGGCTTGTAAAGCCAAGAACTTCCGCAAAGAAATCAGCAGACTACCCCGCGCCCCACACCGATGCCACCTCTGAGAGATAGAAGCGTGCTTCCGGCAGACAAAGCGGCAGTCCTTTGGAACCAAATCCAAATGACTAAATCCGAATGCCTATTCAAATCCAAATGACTCAATGTCCAAAGGCAGGCCTGCCGAAGTGGTTAGTCTGGCGTTTGGATTTCGGGCTTTGGCATTGATTGGACATTGGGACTTTGAACTTTGAGCTTCTGCCTTTGTGTTCTTGGTGTCTTGGTGTTTGGATTCTGCGGTTTTGCCTTTTGCACTTCGACTTCTGCCTTATAACTTCGCCCTCATCTGTGT
>JAUWNN010000135.1 GCA_030612625.1 Caldifarciminota bacterium | reverse complement strand
CTCACGTTAGGGCTGCGCGGTGGTTGGGGCCACCGGACGAGGTTCTCTGAGGTGCGCGCAGGAAGCGATACAACCAAAGATAATACCTTTCTTCGCGGCGGGCGGGGCCAGGCGGTTTTTCTGGTCGAGGTTCCGGTGGTGTCCAGACTCTTTCTGCGGGGTGGATTCGGACTGGGCTATCACGGCTATTCATATACCAATAAGTATCAGTCTCTGGGGCCCGCCTATTTCCGTCAGACCGAAACCAGCATTACCGGTTCGGTCCAGACATTTATTCTTGGTGCTGGATTTCCGGTTTCAGACCGGGTGAGCCTGATACTGGAAATGGAGAAGGTCGGGTTAGGCTTTCTGAAGGAAAAGTATCGGGTTTATGATGAAGAAGGTAATTTGCGGGAACGTGGGGAGCAGACCTATCTGAAGCAAGCCGAATGGGCCGATATCAACGACACCGGTTTCATTCTTGGCGTTAGGGTAGGGTTCTAGTTAGTTTGACACATGAATAACGCCATGGAAGGTTCTGAAAAACGCGCCTCGGAACCAAAGGAACACAATGCCCATCTCCGCCCGCCGCCGTGGAGATTGACAAGAAAGACAGGCAGACGAAGTTGGATGTAAAGGAGTTAAGTATTGTGTCCCCGAAACTCGCTCCACGGAGCATCTCGTATGTATTTCGCTGAGAACTGGAATCTGATGCTTGCCAGCACCAGCTCCACTCCCCACTACTCGTTGTCTGGGACGACCCGGTTGGGGGAGCATGGTGACTCTGCTGGCAGAAGGAGGAAAGCATGAAGAAGCTAAGCTTCGGCCGACTGTGGGTCAGCAGTCAGCGTGCCGTGGTTGTTGTGATACTGGCATCTGTCCTGCTGACGCTCATCAGGTGCTCTCATCCTAGTGGCACCACGGATGTATTTGTCGGCCTCCCCCAGCTAGGAGAGGGATGGGTTTGGCAAACGTTCCGTCCGCCCGGCGACAGTACACTCGATGTGGGTGACTCCACCACTCTCGTGGCAACGTTTACACTCATGACGTACGGTGAGGAACGTACCGTCAGAGTAGTACTGGCCTACTACTACCCAGATCATAGCGGCCTCGAGCATCCAATAGGACAAGAGTGGCGCACCTTCACGACCGACATTCTTGACAGCAACAGAGTGGACTATGAATTCAAGGGCATAGAGTTGACTTCACGCGGCCACACCCCGTTTGCATTCTACTTCTTCATCGAAGGACCAGTGACATGCGACCTGCTCGCCTATACTTCGCTTGACTACGCAGATGTATGTTTGCGCGTTCAGGACAGGTATGAAAAGGAACCAACAGTCGTCGGAAACGCCTATTTCACAGTCCGTCGTGCGGCGCTCAACGGCAGGTAGAACTAGAAGTCACCAAGGACCGCCTAGAGGAACCCGGTGACGCCACAGCATCCCCCGCACCGCCATGAGGATTGACAAGAGAGACAATTGGAGCGTGGCGGAAACTGCCTGCCTGTACGTCTGCCTGTGCGAGGCACGCAGACAGGTGGCACGCAGACAGGCCATCCGATGGCAGAACAGATGAAATCGGATGGGTAGGGCGTCGCGTGACGTGTCCTCGAAACTCTTGTTGTGCATTGACGGAAACGATGACACGTGAGATATCGGTATCCGAAATCCGGGACTTCTTCTGCTGCCCGTATATCTGGTGGTTTCGGAATCTGCCGCTGCGCCTTGAGGACCAGGAACGGCTCCAGCGTGTAAAACAAGAGCCGGGCATGGCCCGACATAGAACCATGCCGTTCGAAGTGAAACGCACCGGCTACCTCTGGCTGTTTTCAATCGCCTGTGCAGTCTCGGCAGTGGTTGCCTGGGTCATGTTTTCGATATTCCGCGGTTCGGGTTCGATTGGACTGCTTGTGTACTCGCTGATGCTCATCGGCACGGTATTCGTGGCATTCTCGATTTACGGCATCGTGCGCTGGTACGGCTGGCGGCGGCGGACACCGGCCTATGACCGTGCGATACTCGGGGAAGTGTTGTTCTGGGGAGACGTCGAACGCGAACGGAAAACTGTTCATGCTGCCAGCTATGGTATAGTCGGAGACCTGAATTGCGTTGCACGGCAAGGCAGGAAGCTGGCGACGACGGAGTCCAGGTCAGTTGAGACGCCCAAGTTCCTTCTCGACCAGGACCGAATGCAGGCCGTTGCTCAGGCGCTGCTGGCTGAGGTTGAGTTCGGTGCGCGACCGGAACGCGCCTATGTCGTCTATCCGGACCGGACCTTTGAAGTCAGGATGGTTCCGGCCGAGGTGGGGCGGCTGCAAGCTGCGGTTCGAATCATGCGCACAGCCGTGGAAACCGGTCAGATGCCTGAGGCTTCTCCGGCCCGGCATCTCTGTTCGGCCTGCCCGATTACAGCCTGCCCGAAGCGGATTGCGGCCTATCGGTGACGCTGACCTATCCCCTCCCCGCCGACCGCAGTCCGAGAACCGCAGTCCGTCGAGCTTGACAATCCGCGTATCTTCGCTAAATATAGTGACACCATGTCCCTGCGCTACCCACGTTCTGCCGCCCATGTACCAGTCGGCCCGGTTTCTTTTTCCCGCGTCGCCGTCGTCAACCGCGTCGGAATCCGCAGACATGGAACCGAACCGCAGAAGACGCCACACACAGCAGTATCAGTCCGGTGCAGGCCCGAGCCTGTCCGGACGCTAAGGAGGTAAGATGAAAGAGATAAGTCTCAAGGCTATCACACTTGAGATCGAAAGGGTCATCGAGAAGAACCTGAGAACCGAACTCCTCAAGGAACGCCGGTCTCAACTCAAAAAGGAACTGGTGGCAATCGAGCGGCAACTGCGATTGCTCGCTCCACGGGCCGCCACGCCTCCTCGGCCGGCTCCTCGCAAGAGACCCGCCAAACCTGAGGGACCCACTCGGGGGCTCGGACCCGGACACAAGAGCGTCCGCGTTATGCTCATCGAGGCCTTCAAGCGGACCAGGCGGCCGATGAAGACCGAGGAACTGACCGCCACCCTGAAGAAAAGAGGCTACAGGTTCAAGCGCGCTCGGCCGCAGAAGACGGTGGACAACATCCTGCGGCGTCACAGGAAGGTGTTCAGAAAGACCGCGCCCAACACCTTCGCATTGATCCGGTAGCCGCAACGGGTCGGGTGAAACCCGGGGGCGTTATCCACGTTTCCCGCTCACCGCCGTGAGGATTGGCAAGAGAGACGAGCAAGTCAGGTTGGATAGGTTAGAGATGAGCAGCGTGTTTCCAGAGTTTTCGGATATGCCGTTCTGTCCTGGCAGTATGACTGATTTCCTGAATAGGGAAGGGCGGCGACAATAAGATACTTTGGAGGGCCGGAGCAGTAAGGAGGTAAGATGAGTGTGTGGAGTGCAGTAGGCTATCTGGTTTTGGGCGGTGTGCTCGGTGTCGCAGGCCAGACAATAAGATTGGTTGTCGGGGTCAAGAAGAAGCATGATGAGGCAATCCGGACTGGGAAACCGCTCAAAGAGGTCTTTGATATGCACCAGGTATGGCTTGGTCTTATCATATCCGTCGTAGTCGGCATAGTTGCCGGGATTCTGGGAATCCTGACCTTCTGGGGTCGCGACCTGGAGATTTCCAGGCAACTGATAATAACCTTATTAGGAGTGGGTTATGCAGGGACTGATTTCATAGAAGGGCTGGTCAGAAAGGCGCTTCCCAGGGGTGTAATGGCAAAGTGAATGAGCAAGCGGTTGAGCCTGAGCGCCGGAATGCTGTTTTTCACTGTTCCGGATGCGTTCAGAAGGAGGTGAATATGAGAGCCCGTTTCAGTAAGAGCCAAGGGCGTTTGATTCGCGTGTCTGCTTTGTCCTGTTTGCTGCCTCTGGTGCTGTGCCTGGCAGGATGCGCGCTGTTCATGAAACCGCTGGCGTACTATGACGCCACAACCTATAAGAACCTCACGGACCTCAAGCCCGAGATTGCTTTTCTATATGACAGCTTTGCTGGTGATTCTGTCGTTGATGCCAGCGGGGCTGCTGCAGTCCGGTTGAAACTCGCCCAGATGTATGAGTATGAAAAGGGCAAAAGGGGAAATGCCGAAACTGCAAGGCAGATACAGATAATCCAGGGGATGTTCGACCGGCACTTTCGCGACCGGATAACGAGCGGGAAGTGGAATGAGGCACACATGAGCAATCTGAAGGAGAACATTTCGGATGCGTTCGACTCTGCGATAAGGACCGAGGGAACCAAGAACCGGAATGAATAGGAGGGTGTCGTCATGGGGTTGGAGTGGCATGATTTTCTGGACGGCCTGAAGGATGATGCAGGCAAGCTGGCCAAGGAAGAACTCAAGGAACTGATAGAGTCAACGAGAGGTGATTCAGCGGATTTCCTCAAGAGACAGGGCGAGAAACTGGAGCGCTACCTTAATCAGCTTGCGGCCGGGCTGACAACAAAAGAGCAGTTTGAGGGCTATGTTCTTGACGTCAGAGACCTGACAGAAATGCAGGCACTCGAGATGTCAGTTGCTGCCAGAGCCAGGGCCCAGCACCTTGCAGAAGGGATAACCAGCCTGATAATTAACGGGCTGCTTGGTTTGATCTGACCGGAGCCTTGCCGGGGCAGAGTTCAGCCAGTTTGGCCCGGACCGCCTGAATCAAGTCTTGCGGGTTCTGGTATCGGACGCTGAGTTTCTCGAAAGGGCATGTGTCGGTGTTGGGGCGGTTGCGGATTTCGGGCACGGTCTCCTGGAATAGGAATTCAACCTCAGCCGTTTCGAGAATCCTTTCCGCAGTGCTTGAACCTCTAAGTCCGAGAACCTTTGTGACCTTCAGATAGACAAAGATTCGGGCCGCGCACCCGCCGACAATACGGTCGGCCACAGTCGTATCTTGCAGTCCATCGGGAAACCTGTCCACGAGCTCAAGCAGAGGATAGACCCCGGGGAGTCGGGACCGGTGAAGCTCCTTGCCGTTGTGTTCGACGAGGATGGACAGTTTCTCCTGTTTGAGCCGGACGAGAAGGCTCTGGTCGGTCACTTGAAGTCGTGGATGAACACCAGGTATCCCAGTCCGATTCCCACGAGGTCGGCAGTGAGGTCTTTCCAGGAGAAGTGTTTGTTCGGGCCGGCAAGGTCGCAGAATTCTTTTGTGAGTCCAAGGGTGAAAGTTCCGGCAAGGGCAGCGCTCATGGGAACCGGTTCGTTCCAATGAAGCCGGTTGGCACACAGGTGATGGGATGCGCCGACTGTGGCGAAGCTTGCGGACAAGTGCCAGAATTTGTCCATCGCAAGCCAGCGGTCCTGGTAGAATGTCGGCAAGGGTGGAAATACGACAGCGTCCGGCACCGCGATTGCAGGCGTGGCCGGCTGAGGAGGCAGAGGAAGGACTGAGTCGAATAAGGCAGGGGGCTGTTCGACCGGCCGGGAAGGGAAAGGAGCCAGTTGTGCGGGCTGGGCGATTATTCCTGCAAGTAGAAGCCAGTGCATCTGCTAATTGTGTGCAGGAACAGGCCCAGGTCAAGGCGGGATTCAAGAGACCGCCCCAGGAACCGGAATAGAACCACAAAGGCACAAAGATGCAAAGGCGAGGAACCAGGAGTCACAAGGCTTTGCGCCGCCTCTGTCACTCTGAGCGCCAGCGAGGAGTCTCACACCATCGAACCAGGCGAGATTCTTCGTCGCTACGCTCCTCAGAATGACACTGCTTCACGGCTTCTGGTCTGCTACTTGGTGCTCTTGGTGTCTTTGTGTTGAGATTCCTATATCGGTTTTCGGGACCGCGGGCCGGCTTGACTTTGGTGCAGATTCAGGTAAAAGTGTCAGGCTATGAAGACGCCAGAGAAAAGGGAAGTGACCGGAACGAGTCGCGGGCAGAAGTCCAGTGAGATGCTTAAGAAATGCCGGCGCATCCTTCCTCCGGCCATTTCAGGGAAGGAATCGGTCGAGGAGCTTGTTGACGATACCTTTCTTGCCTATAACAGTGCCCGGCTGCGTGAAGCCTGCACTGTTCTTGTAGAGAAGTGCCTTGAGCCGGATGTGGTTGTCGGGATGAGCTTTGCCGGCGCGCTGACCCCGGCCGGACTTGGCCCTTCGGTGTTCGTTCCGCTGATTGAGGCCGGGTTCGTGGACTGGATGGTGACCACCGGTGCGAACCTCTATCATGACCTTCATTTCGCTTTTGATTACCCGCTATATGTGGGGTCGCACCTGTTGGACGACACCGAGTTGCACAAGCAGGATGTGGTAAGAATATACGATGTGCTCCTCAGCCTGACCGACTGTCTTCTGCCGACCGATGACCGGCTCAAGGAAATCTTCCAGGGTCAGGAGTTTCAGAAGAGGATGGGGACTGCTGAGCTTCACTATCTGCTGGGGAAGGTTGCTGACCAGGAGGAGCGAAAGAACGGGAAGCGAGGAATTTCGGTGCTTGCTGCAGCGTATCGGGCCGGGGTTCCGGTCTATGTGAGTGCTCCGGGAGATTCGTCGCTGGCTCTGAACTGGGTGGAGTCGGTAATGCTTGGAAGCAAGCTGGTGGTTGACCCGACGGTTGATGTCAATGAGTCTTCGGCAATTGTCTGGCAGACCAAACAGGAGGGTAAGAAGGCGGCCGCGGTTCTGATTGGCGGTGGCAGTCCAAAGAACTTCGTGCTTCAGACCGAGCCTCAGATTCAGCAGATTCTGAGGTTGGGGGGTGTCGGCTTCGATTACTTCCTGCAGGTGACCGATGCCCGGCCTGACACGGGAGGGCTTTCCGGAGCTACCCCGCACGAGGCGGTGTCATGGGGCAAGGTTGACCCGGCAGCACTGCCCGACGCAGTTGTCTGCTATCTTGACGCTACTGTTGCCCTGCCGATACTGGCGCATTATGCGCTGCGCAAGCGCCAGCCGAGAGAGCTGGGCCGGTTGTACGACAAGCGGGTGGGCTATGTGCGTGAGCTCGAAAAGGCCTACCGGGCTATTGAAGCGGCCAAGAAAGCAGGACCAACGGGCTAGAATTCAGGAACTCGTCCGGATTCTGCGGGCAAGGATATCGTGGGTGCGGATACCCGTGACTTGGGCAGTGATGAAGGTGCCGGGTTTTGCCGGAGCGGCCAGCTTGACCTTGCCGTCTATTTCCGGTGCGTCCCATTCAGTGCGGCCGGTTGTGGTCGTATCCATCAATACCCTGATGCGACGTCCAAGGAGTGAACCGAGGTTGCGCCGGGATATGGTCGCCTGAACCCGGAACAGCCGCTTCAGCCTTTCCTGTTTCAGTGGTTCGGGAACCTGATTCCGCAGTCCGTGAGCACGGGTGCCGGGTTCAGGAGAATAGGCGTAGGCTCCGAGCCGGTCGAACCGGGCCATGCGCACGAACGCAAGCAAATCCTCGAATTCCTTCCGGGTTTCACCCGGGAAACCGATTATCAGGGTGGTACGGATTCGCATGTCAGGGATGGAGCGGAATCGTCCCAAGAGCTGTTCAATGTCGGCCTGAAGATAGCGACGGTTCATCTTCTCCAGAATCCGGTCTGAGATGTGCTGGATTGGCAGGTCAATGTAAGAGCAGAGCTTGGTATTGGTGGCGAACTGCTCGATGAGTTCTTCGGTGATATGGGCCGGATGGGCATACATCAGGCGCAGCCAGTGGATGCGGTCAATAGCTGACAGCTTGCGGAGAAGCCGGGGCAGTGCGGGCCCGCGGTAGATGTCAGTGCCGTACGCTGTAGTATCCTGGGCTACGAGAATGATTTCCTTTACGCCGAGTTGCGCCAGGTTCTCAGCTTCCTGCACAAGGTCGGGGACGCGACGAGAGCGAAGCCGGCCCCGGATGCTTGGAAGCAGGCAGTAGCTGCACCAGTTGTCGCACCCGTCGGCAATCTTGAGATAGGCATAGTGGCCGGGAGTTGAGAGCAGTCTCGGGTTGCGGCTGGTCAACAGCCGAGAAGAGGGTGACGAAGAGACGAAATTCCGGGCCTTGTTGAGCAGACCCGGGATGTCAGTGAACGCATCGAGCCCGACGAAAAGGTCTACCCCGGGCAGTCGTTTGCGGATACCGGACCCGAATCGCTGCACCAGGCAGCCGGCCACAACTACCTTCATTCCTTGACGCCGGCGTTTTGTCTTCAGCAGTCTCCGGACCGTTTTCTCCGATTCCGCGACCGCAGAGCCGAGGAAGGCACAGGTAGTGATAATGACGATGTCGGCCGCTTCCGGGTCACTGGTCAGGTCATAGCCCGCCACCCCCATCGAGGCAAG
>JAUWNN010000030.1 GCA_030612625.1 Caldifarciminota bacterium | reverse complement strand
AAGTAACCGCAGATGAATACCGATGAACGCAGATTCATTTCCGGACTCTATCTGTGCAATCTGCGTAATCTGCGGTTCAGCCGAGAACGAGCAACGAATTGGCCACGAAATCACGAAAGGCACGAAACAGGAATGACAGCGCAAAACATCGTCGCGAAAACGACGATGTTGTAGCCTTGTAGTACAGAGGGCGGAAGTCAAAAGCCAAAGTGCAGAAGTCAAAACCGCAGAGCCCGCTGTCATTGCGAAGGAGCGAAGCGACTGCGGCAATCTCTTTCCTGCTGTCATTCTGAGGGTGCGTCAGCGCCCGTGAGAATCTTTCCGGCAGGAGCGGTTTTGGACTGCGGTGGCATGCCACCGCAGTCCCTGCCGTCGGTTGTCAGCGGTCAGCTATTCGGTGTCGTGTTGCAAGAAATACGGGAGACGTCCCCATTAGCCATTAGCCCTCATCCCCCGGCGTTCCTAATCGACGTCTTCAAAGCTGAAACTGACCCTGTAGGCTTTCAATCTCACATTGCGCAAGCTCCTAACGGCATATCTTAGCCTATCGCCAAAGTCATTGGCAATAATATACCCCCTCACGTTTTTCCCTTTGGCCAAATTGTGCGAGATAAAACTCATGTATCCCAGCAACTGCCCAAGAGCGTCATCTCTGGCCTTTCCTGCCTTTAACTCAATCACGAGCAAGTCGTTCTTTCTATCAATTGCCAGTATGTCTATCCTGCCGACCTCGGTGTCGAATTCCTTTCCATTCTGAAACAACTTCAACCCGGACTCGATCTGCCCGGGGTCTTTGCAAAGAAATGCCTGAAGGTCGCGCTCTATGCTAAGGCTCGTCTCTTGGGCAGTGAACTTCTCTTCGGTTATTTCAACTTCTTCTGCGTCATGAAGTTCCACAGAACGGAGATGGTTCTCGCCCGCCTTGGTTATTCTCCACACGCTTCGACTTGGATTCTCAAGATAGTAATTTCGGTCCTTGAGGGCTTGACAAATACTCGCAACGTGGTGCCAGTATAGCGGTTTTCCCGTGCCTTTCTTGATTTCCCTTTCTTTGTCAGATAGCTTCCAATATCGCGGGATTTTGGCGTTAATCTCCGTTCGTGTACCTTCGCCCCCAATGTCAGAAATCAATCTGAGAAGGGCATCCTTGCGGGTCAGCTTCTTCGTCATCTTCGTACCTCCATACAGTTTTACAGGCTTGCGGATGTACTTCGGCCCTTCTGCGGTAATATGGGGTCACCCATGTTTTCACAATTGGAGCGGTCATGAACTGCTGGCTGAACTGGTCGTTCTCACCTACATTACCTTCCACTTTAATCCCAGCGCTTCTTCTTCGTGGCGGTCTTTGTTGTCGGGAATGAGGTTCTTGCGCATTTCTATCATGTTGAGGATACAATAGCCTTCGGAGCAGGCAAGGGCAATCATGGTCTTGTTGCGCGGGACACAGGAGATGCAGGCGATGTCCTGGCCTTTTTCCAGGAGCCATTTCTCAAGGAAACGGATGAGCTTTCGGGCGATTCCTTTTCTCCGCATGCCCGGGGCCACATACAGTTCCCGCGTGAAGTAGAACCCGTCGTGCAGTTCCCAACGCCGGAATCCGATAAGCCGGTTTGACGAGGAACCTGCCACAACGAAGTAGCCGGTGTCTTTCCTGTCCAGGTAGGTCTTTGCTTCTTCGATGGCTTCTTTGAGCTCAAAAGCGCCTTTGCCGCCAATCATCCGGCTGTGTTCCTGCCTGAACCCGAGGACCAGTTGAGCCAGCTCAGCTATGTCATCTTTGGAAGCTTCTCGGATTTGGATTTCAGGGTTGGTGTTTGGGTTGTCTGTTTCCGTGCCTAGTCTCCTTCGGTCTTTCTGAGTCGTGACAGAATCTGTCTGACCTGATTCTGGACTTGCTTGGATTTGACGTCGTGAAAGAAGTTGGTGCCCAGGATTTTGTTCTGCTTGTCAGGGACGAAGTGACGTTGAATCAAGGTGGGCAGGTCCCAACGGTTTTCATTCCCGGCGTAGTCTTTGTATCGCCTGGTCTTGAGTTTTTGTTCCGGCAGGTCCAGGATGTCGTTGAGCGCAGTGATGACGTTTTCCTTCTGGACTTCGGTTTCGTACTGGAGCTCGGCATTGTCGAAGTAGTCAGCAACCGGATTCTTTGGCTGCCTGCACCCGGCCGGACTAATCAGCAGGCACAGCAGGATAGAAGCTACACCGAAAGCCAGTGCGGCATAAAGCCCGGATGGTTTCCCCACTTTTATTGTTGCCATCAGTTCGAGGATACCCGAAGGGGCCAGAGAGTCAAGAAGCTCGGTAGATTGATTGAGCAGCGGGTTGACAAGCTGCGGCTGGTTGCTGCAAGCAAGAGCAGCGGGTGTGGGATTTCGCTGGAGAAACGAAAGCCGATTCCGCTATCGGCTGCGCAGCAGGAGACCGTGCTTGAGCGGTTCACCAGGAAGCGGGCAACAGAGCAGTTGCGCGAAGCTCTAGCCAATCAGATGCCGGTGGTCAAGGAGTGCGTGGTGCTCAGGCTGTGCGAGCACTGGCCTTATGACAAGCTGGCCAGGAAGCTGGAGCTGACCAGGGAACAGGTTGGTGAAATTCTTGAGAAGGTGCGGCCCTGGGTGTATCGGTTTACCACCTATTTCGAGGATGACTGGTACTGGGTTGAAGGAGTGAGTCCCGGATTTGGAATTTAGGCCCGTTTCATTCTGCGGACTGTTTCGATGAAGGCTTCGATTCGGAGTTTGGATTTGGTATCCAGGGGCCCGGGGTTGTCACCTTCGATAGTCAGAATCGGCAAGCCTTTGAGCCTTTTGCGCATGACTATGTCCTGTATCTGGCGGAAGCAGAATGCCTGAACATAATGAATCATGCCGTCAATTTCCCGGCGGCGGATTTCCCTCTTGATGTCGCGGATGCGGCCGTACACGTCATAGGGATAGGTGTAGCGGGTGTACTGGGTCACAAGGTCCCGGGTTCGGAACGGCATTGAGAACTGGCGCTGGATTTCGTTGAATACGACCCTGGCCCCGCATTCCTCAATGTATTCGTAGATGTCGTCGAAAATGGGCGGGACCCCGACAAATGCAAGCCGGATGTCTTCAATGAGCGGTTTTCTCTGCCGGGCCTGTTTGAGGAACTGTTTTGCGCTGTGGGCGAACTGGTGCGGGTCACCGTTGAAGTCACTGCACTGGACCTGCCAGAGGTGGTTCTCCTTGCCGGTAACTTTGTTGTCATGCCACGTAAGCCTATCGATGCGATGGACAATGCGGCGTACTTTGTCGCACTGCTGCTTGGTTTTTCTGAGCTGTGCCGGTCTGACTTGGAACCGGCCGCGGAAGCTTTTGAGTTGAGCTGTGAGCACAACCGGGTCATGGTCCCAGGGGAATGCGAACGGGATGATATGCACGCCCTGCTCCATCAGGGTTTCCATCAGGGCATGGGTGTTGGAGCAGTCACCCTGGGTGACCGCAACAACCGTGCGGATGTTGTGTTTGAGCACGGTCGAGTAGAGTCCTTTTATCCAGCCGCAGGTTATGGTTGTGAACCCGGCCCTTTCAGCCTGGCAGACCAGGTTTTGGCGTTCCTCATCATTGATGAACAGGTTATTCAGGTCAATAGGCACAAGGCCGGCCGCAAGGAGAACTTCGACCGGGATGGTAGTGGTGAAGCCGATGCGCTTATCGATACTCACTGTCCTATGTTGTCTTAGAGACAGCTTGATGTCAAATCGGAAAACCGGTATGGAGAATTCACCACCAAGGCATAAAGGAGACAAAGGGTGAGAAATGAACCGCCAAGAGCGCCAAGGCCGCCAAGAAGAAGACTGAACACTAAGACACAAAGGGCACGAAGATAGGCACAAGGCAAAATGCAAAGTGCAAATTGCAAAAGGCAAAATGGCGGAAGATTGGCTGATTTGGAGTGCGGTAGCGTGCTGCCGCTTTTCCTGCCGGGTTTGGAGTGCAACGACTGCGTCGTTGCGCAATGTCGCAGACATTGCACTCCATAACAAAGCGGAAGCGGAGCCTGCCCTGAGCCCTTCGGTCTTGCTCACGACAGGCTCTGCCGAAGGGCTCACGCAGTCCATATCACGGACTCTTGTCAGCCGCTGGCGGTTCTTGTGGGAGAGGCATCCCTGCCTCGATAATCGCGACCGGGCTCTGCGTCCTCGCAGGTGCCATCAGATGGCTCAAGTCGCTCCCACAGGCGGGTCAGCGGATAGCGGAAGGCGGAAAGCTGTCACCGGTTGACTTGGTTGCAGGTCAGGTCTATTCTAGACTGATGTCAAAGGAAAAGGAAATCCCGGCGCGAGTGAATCCACAGGAGATGTCTCAGTGGCTGCGCAGGTATGGGCCGGTTGGTCCGGATGGGGAACAGCCGATTATCGTCCGAAAGGCACAAGGCGTATGGCTGGAAACCGAGCAGGGCGAGCGGCTTCTTGACTTTGCGACCGGAGGGATAGCGCCTCTGGGATACGGTCATCCCCTGGTGAAGCAGTTGGGAGCAGAGCTTGCCCAGGTTCGGGCCGGTTCCGGCGTCGAATGGCCCGAGCGGATTTTCCTGATGCACAAGCTGGCTGAGATTGTGCCGGGCGGGATGAACCGCAGGGTTATGCTTTGTGATTCGGGTCGTGAGGCGCTTGCCCAGGCTGTGGCCCTTGGTATGAAGGCGAGCGGCAAGACCAGGGTTGTTTATCTGGCTGAGGTTCCGGGCGAAAGCGTGGAATTCGGTTCAGACCTGGCAGCGGTCGTGGTCCATCCTTTTGATGCCCGTCTGCCCCAGGCCGCAGAATTCTGCCGCAAATCCCAGGCTCTGCTTATAGATGATGAGAGTTTTATCGGGCTCGGGATGAGCGGCAGGATGTTTGCGAGCGAATGGGCCGAAGTAAAGCCGGATGTGTATGTGCTCGGGCCCGGACTTGCCGGGGGCATGGCTTTTGGCGCGTGCATCACCGGCCGGTCTACGCTGCGCTGGGACCATTTCGGGACCGGTGGCAGTCCGGCCGGTTGTGCTGTGGCCCTGGGGTTCATCACGCTTCTGGAGCAGGGGTTTCTGGAAACGGCCAATGTTCTGGGCGCGTACCTGCGGGACCGGCTTGATGGACTGGCTGGTTCCGGTCTGGTTGACCAGGTGCTCGGGGCCGGTATGGTCCTGACACTCCGGTTCAAGCAGCAGGGCCGGGCCGCCGGATTCGTGGCCGGATGCCGGAAATCCGGGCTCCTGCTTGTTCGTGTCGGCAAGCAGACAGTCGGAGTGCGGCCTTGCCTGGTCGTGAAAAAGGATGAGATTGAACAGGCTGTTGGGATAATGGACAAGGTTCTCTCACAACTGAACCAGGCTGGATGAGGGAAAGGATGGGCCGTCTTAAGTCAGTGCTCGGACAGTTCCTGGCAACTGTGCATAGGCATGGGCTTCTGCCCAAGGGCTCCCGGGTCCTGGTAGCGGTTTCGGGCGGCGCAGATTCGGTGTGTCTTTTGGACTTGCTGCAGGCAATGGCTCGACGCTGGAATCTGAAGCTTTTCGGGTTTCATATGAACCATGGTTTGAGGACGGCTGCCAAGCGGGATGAGGAATTCGTGCGCCGGATTTTTGCTCGAGCCGGGCTTGAGCTTGTGGTTGTTCATTCTGATGTCTCAGGATATGCTCGTGGTCACCGGGTCGGGCTTGAGCAGGCAGGCCGGACCCTGCGCTATCGCAATCTGCACCGGGCTGCAGGCCGGCTGGATTGCGGCCGGATTGCGCTTGGTCACACCGCGGATGACAACTTGGAGACGATGCTCTTCAACCTGGCCCGGGGCGCGGGCCTGCACGGCCTGGCAGGGATTGTAGTGCGCCGGGATGAAATCGTCCGGCCTTTGATTGATGTTGAGCACCAGAGGATTGTCCGCTATCTCCGGGCGCGCAAGATTAGCTGGGTTGAGGACGAAACGAACAAGGAGCTGCGGTTTTCGAGGAATCTGATTCGGCACCGGGTTGCGGCCCGGCTGCTTGAGGTCAATCCTGCGGCTGTTGCCAATGCCCGCAGGACCGCCCGGATGCTTGAGCAGGAGGATGGATACCTTGACGCGCTGGCAGCTCAGGCCCTGGACCGGGTGGCTGTGAGCCGGGGCAGGCGCACCCTGATTGACACTCGGCTATTCGAATCTTATAATGTAGTTCTGAAGCGGAGAATGGTGAAGCAGCTTGTACCTGAGTTGGACTCAGAGGGTGTCGAGCGCATGCTGGAATTCTGCAAAGGCGGTTCAGCCCCAGGTCTTACCTTAAGGAAAACGGTACAATTGCTGCGGCGCGACAATACTGTGGAACTGATATTGAGCAGAAAGAGAAACAGCAATGATTGACAAACCCAAACGCAGAAAGCTGCTTACACCGCTGATTATCTGGCTGCTGGTGTTTCTGGCGGCCTGGGGGGCATGGAATCTCTTTTCCTCCCGCCGCACGGGCAAGACCGGCATCGGGTACACCGATTTCATCAAGGAGCTCGAGCAAGGGAATGTGGCTGAGGTGACGATTGTCGAGCGGGACCTGAGCGGCCGGCTCAAAGACAAGTCTGAAATCATGACCCCAAAAGGCAGGCTCATCTACCAGGATTTCAAGACTTACACGCCCGAAGACCCGCAGCTTGTTCCCAGGTTGCTTGAAGCCGGAGTGCAGGTGAGGGCGCAAGCGCCTTCGCAATGGGGCGCTATCATAATAAGCATTCTTCCCTGGATACTGATAATCGGAGTCTGGGTGCTGTTCATGCGCCGGATGTCGTCAGGCCAGGACCGGGCGTTCACATTCGGCAAATCCAAGGCCCGGCCTGTGGCTTCGGACCGGCCCAAGGTGACTTTCAGCGATGTGGCCGGGGTTGAAGAGGCAAAAGAAGAGTTGAGCGAAATCATCGAGTTCCTTAAGGCGCCGCACAAGTTCCAGAAACTCGGGGGCAGGATTCCGAAAGGTGTAATCCTTGTCGGTGCGACCGGAACCGGCAAAACCCTGCTGGCCAAGGCGGTCGCGGGCGAGGCCGGGGTTCCGTTTACGTCCATTTCCGGTTCGGACTTTGTGGAGATGTTTGTCGGGGGCGGAGCTGCCCGGGTGCGCGACCTTTTTGAGCAGGGCAAGCGCAACGCACCGTGCATCATCTTCATTGACGAGATTGATGCGGTGGGAAGGCAGCGCGGGGCAGGTCTGGGCGGGGGCCATGATGAGCGGGAACAGACCCTGAATCAGCTCCTTGTGGAGATGGACGGGTTCGAGACCACCGAAGGGGTGATTATTATGGCGGCTACGAACCGGCCTGACATCCTGGACCGGGCTTTGCTGCGGCCCGGCCGGTTCGACCGGCAGATTGTGGTGGACCCGCCCGATGTCCTGGGCCGTGAAGGAATCCTCGAAGTTCATGTTCGCAAGATAACGGTTGCCAAAGATGTGGATTTGAAAGTGCTGGCCCGGGGCACTCCGGGCTTCACGGGTGCAGACCTGGCAAATATGGTGAATGAAGCGGCTCTGCTTGCAGCGCGGAAAGGCCGGTCCGCGGTGGTGATGCAGGATTTTGAGGATTCCAAAGACAGAGTTCTGATGGGGGTCGAGCGCCGGAGTCTGCTAATCAGCGACAAAGAGAAGCGCTGGATTGCGTATCATGAGGCCGGTCACGCCCTGGTGTCAAAGATGATTCCGGGCACTGACCCGATTCACAAAGTTTCGATAATCCCGCGCGGCCGGGCCCTGGGTATTACTCAGCAACTGCCGCTGGATGACAAGCGGATATATTCGCGCAAGTACTGTCTGGACCAACTGGCGGTGATGCTCGGGGGCAGGGCTGCAGAGCAACTCGTGTTCGGTGATGTGTCAACCGGGTCACATGACGATATCGAGAAGGCCACAATCCTGGCCCGGAAGATGGTGTGCGAGTGGGGGATGAGTCCTGAAGTCGGGCCTTTGACATTCGGCAAGCAGGAAGACCAGATATTTCTGGGGCGTGAGCTGGGCATGCACCGGACTTTTTCCGAAGCTACCGCCCGGGTTATTGACAGCGAAATCCGCAAATTCGTGGAACAGGAAGAGGAAAGGGCCGTCAAGCTGGTTACTGAGAACCGGGGAAAGCTCGATATTCTGGCCAGTGCCCTGCTTGAAAAGGAAAACCTGTCCGGCCCAGAGATTGACCGGATGCTGGGTATCAAGCCATCGGATGCAGAAGCCGGTGCTGAGGGCGATTCGGACGAAGAGGCAGCATAGTCTTTCAAGACAGGATGTTTGAGGAGGCGGGATGTTTTCCGGTTGCATAACTGCTCTGGTTACGCCTTTTCGCAAAGGAAGGCTTGACCTCGGGGGGCTGCGGTCCAATGTCAGATTCCAGTTGAAGAACCGGGTCACCGGGTTGCTGGTTGCCGGTTCGACCGGTGAGGCCGCGAGCCTGACTGAGAAGGAATGGGACCGGGCGGTTACTGCAGTAGTCAAGGAAACCCGGGGCCGTGCTCTGGTCATGGTCGGAGCCGGGACCAACAATACCGCAAAGTCGCTCAAGACCGTGCGCCGGGCCAGGCAACTCGGCGCGGATGCGGTCCTGGTTGTTGCTCCATACTATGTGAAGCCGACCCAGGAAGGGCTTTACCGCCACTATCGCACTCTGGCCGAAACTGTGGACATACCGATTGTCGTCTACAATATCCCGGGCCGCAGCGCGGTCAATATCCAGCCGTCAACAATCGTAAGGCTGGTCAAGGACTGCCCTGGAATCGTGGCGGTCAAGGAAGCGTCCGGGAACCTTGACCAGGCGACTGAGATAATCGGCCGGTGCGGGGACAGGGTCACGGTGCTTTCAGGAGACGATTCGCTCACCCTGCCGATTCTTGCGGTCGGTGGTAAAGGAGTGGTGTCAGTGGTTTCCAATATCGTTCCCCAGGACGTGGCCATGATGGTTGAGTGTCACCAGGCCGGGGATACAGACGCGGCCGCCCGGATGCACCACAAGCTCTACCCGCTCATCAAAGCGATGTTTGTTGAAACCAACCCGATTCCGGTCAAAGCCGCAATGGACATGCTCGGTATGGCGGCCGGTGACCCGAGATTACCGCTGGTTCCTTTGAGTGACAAAGCCCGTAGTCTGGTCAAGATGAGGCTGAAGCGGTACGGACTCAAACCAGGGAAGTGAGCAGTTGATTAAGGTCGGGGTCATTGGGGCCTGTGGCCGGATGGGCAAGACTGTTGCCCAGGCAATCGAGAACCAGACTGACCTGGTTCTGGCAGTTGGCATTGAGACACCGGGCCATCCTGATTTGGGAAAGCCATTCGGCAAGGGAAAACTGGAGCAGGAGATCAGCTCTGTGCTGGATGGGGTGGATGTTATGGTTGACTTCTCGGTTCGGACCGGTCTGGCAGAGCGGGTAGGCAAATCGGCTCAGGCCGGCAAGGCATATATCTGCGGAGTCACCGGTTTGCGCGATGAGCAGATGGACAGTCTGAGCGCGGCCGGAAAACGGATTCCGGTTGTTTACGCTCCCAACTTCTCGGTCGGGGTGAACGTTTTGTACCGGCTTGCTGCTGAGGCTGCGAAGCTGTTGGGCTCTGAATACGATGTCGAGGTTCTGGACACCCCCCACCGGAAAAAGCAGGATGCACCTTCAGGAACAGCGAAAAGGCTCGTGCAACTGGTGCAGGACCCTGTTGAAAAAGGGACAGTGGCTTACGGCCGGCACGGACAAGTCGGACCCAAATCACTCAGGGAAATCGGGGTTCATTCTATCAGGACCGGTGATGTGGTCGGAGAACACACGGTCGTTTTCGGAGGCCCGAGCGAGCGGCTCGAGCTGACCCACCGGGCTGGTGCAAGGTCGGTGTTTGCTCATGGTGTGGTCAGGGCAATCAGATTTGCTCATGGAAAAGAGCCCGGCTTCTACACCATGGCTCATGTGCTGGGCCTGATTCACCACTAAGACACAAAGAAAACCAAGAGAAGAACCACAGATAAACACAGATGGACACAGAGGGCAGAAGTCAAATTGCAGAGTGCAAATTGCAAAAGGCAAAACCGCCGAGCCTGTGAAAGACTTCCTCTCCCTTGGGTCAAGGATGGAGGTGAGGGTGAGGAATTCAACCGCCAAGAGCGCCAAGAACGCCAAGAGAAAAACTAACCACAGATAAACACAGATGGACACAGATGACGGAATGACTTGGAGTGCGGCAGGGAACCTGCCGCTTTTTCGCTTCTACGGAGTGCAACCCCGGCGTTCTGTGCCAACTCACCTTTGGCAGCGATAGGGTGACACCCTTGCGCTGCGCAGGGTGTCACCCTCAATTCCTTTTCTTCCGTGAGTCTGACTCGCGGGTCGTTGCTCCGAGGCTGTTAGCGGTTGGCGGATTGCGGTTAGCCGTTTGCCATTCGACGCTGACTCGACCGCAGTTCAGGCCTTAGATTGTTTCTACGAAAATCTTGGAATTGGTGTAAACGCAGATGTCGGCAGCCAGCTTGAGCGCTTCACGGACGATTTCTTTTGCAGGTAGTTTGGTGTGAGTTGCCAGGGCCCGGGCCGCAGCCAAGGCGTACGGGCCGCCTGAGCCGATCGCGATGATGTCATCATCCGGCTCAACGACGTCGCCCGAGCCGGAAACGATATACGAGTTGTCCTTGTCCATTATTCCCAGAAGCGCCTCAAGCCTTCTCAAGACCCGGTCAGTGCGCCAGTCTTTGGCCAGTTCGACAACCGACCTTGACAGATTGCCCGAGAACTCATCCAGTTTCTTCTCGAACCGCTCGAACAGGGTGAATGCGTCCGCAGTTGCACCGGCAAACCCGACCAGGACTTTGTCGTTGTGAAGCTTGCGAATCTTCCTGGCGCTGTGTTTGAGAATGGTCTCACCGAGTGAAATCTGGCCGTCAGACCCCATTGCCACCAGGCCATTGCGGCGTATGCCGATAATGGTTGTCGAACGGGTCAAATACCGCTGCGAAGTCTCCATGGCGGTATTCTAGAGAGAAATCAACAGATGTAAAGCGGTCGTGTGCATGCCGAAAACCGATATAGGAATCTTAACACAAAGACACCAAGGGCCTAGCGCGGCCCCCGAAGGGCCGCAACCAAACCAGAATTGGCCACGAAATCACGAAAGGCACGAAACAGAAGTAACCGCAGATGAATACCGATGAACGCAGATTCCTTTCCGGACTCTATCTGTGCAATCTGCGTAATCTGCGGTTCAGCCGAGAACGAGCAACGAATTGGCCACGAAAGCACGAAATCCACGAAAGATGAACCGACCCACCCAGAACTGGTAAGGGTGACACCCTGCGCAGCGCAAGGGTGTCACCCTATCTCTTCCAGGCCGCACGGTTGCTGCTTCTCCGTTTCGTGTTCTTCGTGTCTTCGTGGCTCTATTTCGGTTCTTGGGGTTCATGCATAGCACAATGTCGAATCACAGGCTGTCTGCGGAGAGCCCCGGAACCGAAATACAACACAAAGACACGAAGTCGCTAAGGCTATGAACCCGAAATAGCGCGGTTTTGGACTGCGGGAGCACAGCTCCCGCTTTCATAGCCGGAAGCACGCTTCCGGCGGGACAAAGCGGCAGCACGCCGCCGCACTCCCCAATTAGACCCTCCGCCAAATGGCGAATGACGTTCTGCGACGAAGGAGCAGGTGCCATCCGATGGCTCATGTCGAATGAATGCGGAAGATTGCCACGGCCACCTGCAGTGGCCTCGCAATGACGGATAGGAAAGCCATTGCGGCTACGCACCCCCCACGTCATTGCGAGGGCAAAGCCCGAAGCAATCTTCCGTCATTTTGCCTTTTGCACTTTGACTCTTGACCTCATCTGTGTTCATCTGTGGTTAGTTTTTCTCTTGGCGTTCTTGGCGGTTGACTTCCGTTTCGTGTATTTCGTGATTTCGTGGCCAATCCTGGTTTGGTTGCGGCCCTTCGGGACCGCGCTAGGTTCATCTGTGTTTATCTGTGGTTCATTCTGCCCTCTTCGTGCTCTTGGTGTCTTTGTGTTTAGTCTCCTATATCGGTTTTCCGCGGAGCGCCGAGTGGTTGACTTTCCGGGTTTCCGGCTTATCATAGCGGCTCATGAATCGGAAGTTTCTACCTGTCGGTATCCGGCGTGAAGACAAGAATCAATGGGAGCGCAGGATACCCTTGACTCCGAACCAGGTGCAGCAACTGATTCAGGAGCAGGGTCTTGCTTTTGCGGTTCAGGGCTCAGAAATCAGAACCTTTCCAGACAAAGAGTATGAGCTGGTTGGTGCTGAAGTGCGGGAGGACATTTCTGACTGTGGGCTGGTGCTCGGGGTTAAGGAGATGCCTTCGGTTTTCTTCCGTGAGAAAGGAACCTATGCGTTCTTTGCCCATGTTGCAAAAGGCCAGAAGTACAATATGCCGATGCTTGCCCGGATGATGGAACTGGGCTGCAACCTGATTGACTATGAGAAGATTGCGGACCAGACCGGCCGCAGGCTGGTCTTCTTCGGCCGGTTCGCTGGAATTGCCGGCATGACAAATACGCTCGTCGCTCTGGGCAGGAGGCTTGAGCACGAAGGCATCCAAACTCCGATTCTTGGTGTCAAACCGGCTCATGAGTATGGCCGGATTGATGCGCTGATGGCCGGAGTCAGCCGGGTCGGGCAGGAAATCAAGAAGGGCTTTGCGGCGGAACTGGTTCCTCTGGTTATCGGGGTTGCCGGGTATGGCAACGTTGCCAAAGGTGCGTTTGAGGTTCTTGATGCACTTGGTGCGACCGATGTTCCTGCGGACCAACTGGCCGGACTGGCGACACAGGGAGATACTCGCACCTGCTACCGGACCGTATTCAAGGAAGAGCAGATGGTTGAGCCGAACGAGCCCGGCCGGAGCTTCAACCTGCAGGAGTATTACCGGGAACCAGGACGGTACCGGCCCATATTCGAGAAGCACCTGCCACATCTGACTGCGCTGGTGAACTGCATTTACTGGGACAAACAGTATCCCAGGCTGGTGACAAAGGAGTGGTTGCGCAATGCGTTCAGAGACACAAACAGGCCCAGGCTGCGGGTAATCGGGGACATATCCTGTGATATTGAGGGCTCAATAGAAGCGACGGTCAAGGCGACTGATTCCGGCTCTCCGTTCTTTGTGTATGAACCGGACAAGGGTTCGGTCACAGAAGGAACCGAAGGAAAAGGTGTGATAATCATGGCGGTCGACAACCTGCCGTGCGAGCTTCCGGCCGATGCTTCCGAGCAGTTCGGGAACGCGCTGATGCCTTTTATTCCGGCCATGGCCAGGGCTGACTTTGAGCAGGAGTTTGACAGGCTGGAGTTGCCACCGGCCATCCGGAGGGCGCTGATTCTGCATAAAGGAAAGCTGACTTCGGACTATCGCCATATCGCCCGGTTTCTGGATGGCGCTTCGCGCCAGGTCCAAAGGATTGCATAATGGGATTTCCTTTATTCTGCCGCCTGGGGCACGCAGAGAGCCATTGGTTCTTTAGAAAGGAGCAGTCATGAAAAAGGTTCTTGTCCTTGGGGCCGGACTGGTTTCCCGGCCCCTGGTTCACTATCTGCTTGATATTTCCGGGATTGAAGTCACGGTTGCCAGCCGCACTGTGAGCAAGGCGCTGGCGCTTATCGGCGAGCGTGCTCATGGCAAGGCCCTGACCCTGCTGGTTGACGATGAGTCGGCCCTGGACCGGCTGGTCAAGAAGAGCGACCTTGTGGTCAGTCTCTTACCCTATGCCTATCATGTCAAAGTCGCCAGCCACTGCCTGAGCCATCACAAGCCGATGGTTACCACTTCCTATGTGAGCAAGAAAATGAAAGCCCTTGATGAGAATGCGCGCCAGGCCGGTGTAATCTTTCTCAATGAGTGCGGGTTGGACCCGGGAATCGACCACATGTCCGCAATGGCGATTATCAACCGGGTGAAGAAAAACGGCGGCAAAGTCACAAGCTTCATGTCTTATTGCGGGGGCCTGCCTGCGCCCGAAGCCAATGACAACCCGTTCGGATACAAGTTTTCCTGGAGCCCGAAAGGCGTGCTCATGGCTGGCCGCAATGACGGACTGTATCTCAGGGATGGCAGAAAGGTGGCGGTGCCGGCCGAGAAGCTGTTCGGCCACCGGTGGGCTTTGACAATCAAGGGCGCAGCCGAGTTCGAAGCATACCCGAACCGGGACTCTCTGCCGTATATCGAGCTTTACGGGCTTGAGGGAATCAGGACGATGTTCCGGGGCACGCTGCGCTATCCGGGCTGGTGTGAGACCCTGGAAGCGATTGCCGGGCTCGGGCTCCTGGATGATACTTCGCGCCATGATATTGCAGGTATGACCGCTGCATCCTGGCTGGCCGAACATACCGGCGGTGAGGATGACCTGCGCGCCGATGTGGCCGCGGAACTCGGCACGGCTGAAGACACTCCGGTTATGGACCGGTTCGAATGGCTCGGGCTGTTCAGTGACAAACCTATCGCGTTGAGCAAAGGCTCAGACCTTGATGTGCTGGCCGAGTTGATGCTTGCGAAGATGTCTTATGAGCCGGGTGAGCGGGATATGATTGTGCTCCATCACGAATTCCTGACCGAATACCCGAAGCAGTCGAAACAGATGATTACCTCGACCCTGGTTGCATACGGGAACCCGGACGGCGACTCGGCAATGGCCCGGACTGTCAGCCTGCCGGCCGCGGTTGCGGTGCGCAACATACTTGAAGGCAAGATAGACCTGACCGGGGTTCACATTCCGGTCCATCCGGCAATCTACAAGCCGGTTCTGGCCGAACTGAAAACGCTCGGCATCTCCTTCAAGGAAAAGACAACCCGGCCTGCGTAGGAAGAAGGCAAGAATAAAGACCGTCGCAGTCTGCCTGTTGGTTCTTTCGGGCCTGGCACAGGCCGAGTGGCACCGATACCTCGTAGATAATACGACTGAGAACACCGGGACCTGCGTGCAGGTGCTGGACAGGGCTCCGTACATAGCCTATTACAGCAATGCCGGGCTCAAGCTGGCCTGCTGGGCCGCGAGCGGCTGGGAAGCCGAAACGCTTGATACCAGAACTTCCATCCACAATGGCAATCCTTCGCTGGTGTTTGATAGTCAGGGCAATCCTCATATCGCCTATTTTTGTGGCACTCCCTGGTACACATATTGGACCGGAACCAACTGGGAAAAGGAGCAGATTGATACCGATACTGCCGGGGATTTTATCTCGCTGTGCCTGGATTCAGATGAACGGCCCCATGTGGCCTATAACAAATGGCGGGGCTTGATTCGAAGTATGCTCAAGTATGCGTATCAAGACAGCACAGGCTGGCATCCTGAACTGATTGATTCTCTGGGTGGGGCAGACTGCGTGCTGAGGTTCGACACATCGGGCCGGCCCTGCATCGGCCATTGCGCATCCTACATCGGTCATGCGCTTTATTACAGTTATCGCACTGCGGATAGCTGGGTAAAAGATACGATACTCAGGGAGAGGGACGACGCCAGCCAGTGCTATCTTGCACTTGATGATAATGGTAATCCTCATATCAGCTACTACTGGGCGTTTGCCGGTGATTATGACCTGCGCTATGTTGACCGCGATGCAGACACTTGGCGTATTGATGTTGTTGACCACGGGACCCAGACAAGCAGGCGCGGTACGGACAACTGTATGGTGCAGGATGAACAAGGAACGTATCACATTTCCTATCACGCTCATAACGAGTGTCAGGTCAGATACGCACATGGGAGCTTCGGGAACTGGCAGGTTGAGATTGTAGATACAGTCGGTATGTATGATTGCCGCACTTCGATTGCCCTGGACCGCGATGGCTATGCGTATATCGCCTATTGTGACGAGGTTGAAGACGGTGCGCTCTACCTGTCCGTTCAACAAGACCTGACCGGAGTTAGAGAAGAACAGACTCGAGTCGTGACTACTATCTATGTCAGGTGTCGGTTCTTCCGCAGCGGTCCGGAACTACTCCGTTTCCTCGGGGATGCCCGATACCGGGTAAGGGATCCTATCGGTCGTCTGGTGGCTTCAAGCGAGAATCCGATTTCAGCGGTGCTGGGAACCGGAGTCTATTTCGTGGCGACACAAACAGAAACAGGCCCGGCTTTATTCAAGGCCGTGCTGACGCACTAAACCACATCTCGATTCGCAGTGCGGCGGTGTGTTGCCTCTTTTCCGCCTTTATGTAGTGCAACGCTGGCACTCTGTGCCAGCCCGCCTTTGGCAGCGATAGGGTGACACCCTTGCGCTGCGCAGGGTGTTACCCTCAATTCTCTTTCTTCCGCGAGTCCGACTCACAGGTCGTTGCCCTGTGGCTGTTCGCCGTCGGCAGTCAGCCGTTAGCGGTCAGCGGTTCGCGGTATGCTTCCCTTTGGTCATTGAGTCATTGGGATTTGATTGGTCATTAGAAATTGGTCATTGGTCATTTTCTTCGATTCATCCTTCCGCCCTCATCCTTTCGGATGGCGGTCAGCTATTTAGCATTATGTCCCCTTAATTTCCCCAATTCCCCAAATGGACGGGATGTCAATGGGAAAGAAGGGGCGGGAAAGAACGGTATCGGGTCACCGATTCTGCCAGAGCTTCAGGTACCTCTCGGCGACTGCGATATTGATGGGAACTTGCCGGGCGCATCTGAGCAGTTTTTTCAGGCCCCGTTTCTTGAGCAGTGCCCTGATTTCGTTCTCCTTGGCGTTCAGTTCCTCATCGGTGCTGGCTTCGATTCTTATCTCAATCTTGGCCAGAGAGTCCGCAAGCCAGAGGAGACCAACCTCCAGTTCAAAGCCCGCGTTCTCCTGCATCTGTTGACGGCAGAGTCTGTCGAACTCGGCGCTGTGTACATAGGTCAGATTGTACGTGCCCCGTTTCTTGGCCTCTTCGCGCACAATCGCCAGCACATAGTGACGCTCGGCACACTGTGCGATGTACTCGACTTGTCGCTCAGTCAGACCGTAGTCGGTCCGCAGCATTCGTGAGAAGGCCGGTTCCCGGATTATCTCCCCTGAAGCCTTCTCGTGGCCTTTGAAGGAAACTCTTGTTGTATTCTCGCGTGCGAGGGTCAACTTGCGTGCTGTGAACTTCCCGAGGTCGTGAAAAGGGATGGAAATCCTTAGCAGTCCATTTTTGCTGACACCGTCAATCGACTCGGACATTCGCTGCGCGACTGGCCCGGCTACACCCCATCGTTTCAGATAAACTGGGACCTCTTCGAGGTAATACTTCTCGAACACCCGACTGTGAGTGATGATTCCCCACTGATGCCACTTCGTCTCATGTTCCTTCAGGTCGTCCGGATCCTTCAGGAAGTTCTCGTTTCGCTCATGAGGCGGGTACTGCGCGCTGGAAACCAGCTTGCGCGCGAGTCTCGGCAGTTCGAACCACAGGGAGTCCATTACTTTCCTGACATCGTTTTCGCTGAAAGAACCATCATTCCCGGTATCGGGTTGCTGTGACATCGTACTTCCTCCTTTCGGCCTAGTGGATCGTGTCAGCGGCGGCGGAGAATAGGCCAGCTTCAGGTGGTTTTCCTTGAACCGGCGAATCACGTCCACCACATCGACAAATCCAGGACACTTCCCGGTTTTTCACGCTGCCCATCCAACTCCGTCTGGTCTGCCATCGGATGGCAGTTTCCGCTTCGCTTCAATCATCCCTCATCCTTCCGCCTTCATCCTTTGCCTTCTGCTCGTCTTGCTTGTCAATCTTCATGGCGGCGGAGGGATTGGTTCGCGTCACTGTTTGTTCCATGTCTCCGGGACTCCTCCGTCACTTTTTGTCATGCGGCGCGAGGCGTGCACTTGCATCTTTCGGGTGCTGGACGTGGACCCCCAGCTTCTTCTTCTTGAGGATTTTGCAGACTTTTGGTCGGTAGGAGTTGCCGAAGTCCACCGTGACCAGGGTTTTGCTTGTAGTCACAGCCGCAGTCTCGACGTACTTGGTATCCTCTTTTGTCCTGCAGTCGAAGTGCGCTTCTTGCAGTCTCGTGAATACATCTCTGCAGTCGTACTTCAGGCTGCATCGCTTCACGAGCTTCACTTTCGATGATTCGGACATTCTCCTAAGCCAGTCGCGCGCGAAGGTCTGTTCGCCCAGCTGCTGTTCATACTGGTAGAGGATTCTGCCCTTGGTGTCCAGAGCAAGGTAGGCTTCCTCATGTTTCTTCATGCGTTTGAGCAGGGCAAGCGAGTCAGCGGTGTGCTCGGGAATGCCTACGCCGGATGCTGACCTGAGTACGCAGACGTTGACCGTGAGGTCCCAGGTCATTTCTTGTTTCCTTTCAGCCCTGCTTCTACTATGCCCAGGGCCTCCTTGTAGCCCTCCTCGAAGAAGCC
>JAUWNN010000251.1 GCA_030612625.1 Caldifarciminota bacterium | reverse complement strand
AAGTAACCGCAGATGAATACCGATGAACGCAGATTCCTTTTCGGACTCTATCTGTGCAATCTGCGTAATCTGCGGTTCAGCCGAGACCGAGCAACGAATTGGCCACGAAATCACGAAAGGCACGAAACAGGAATGACAGCGCAAAACATCGTCGCGAAAACGACGATCTTGTACCTTTGTAGTACAGAGTGCAGAAGGCAGGTTCATTCCGGTTTGGTGGCGACGTTTAGGACCAGTCCGACAATGATGTAGTTCAGGACCAGCGCTGAGCCGCCGTAGCTGATAAATGGCAGGACAAGGCCGGTGACCGGGACAAGGCCGAGGAGCATCCCGATATTCACGAACACCTGGTATCCGAGGATTGCGGCGCAGCCGATGCATAGGAGGGATGAGAACCGGTACTGGCTGAACCGGGCTATGACCAGGAAGCGCCGGATGATGAGCGCGAACAGGCCGAGGATTGCAAGAGAGCCGACAAGCCCGAACTCCTCGCCGATGCAGGAGAACGCAAAGTCGGTATGGCGGTTGGGCAGGAACCCGAGCCGGTTCTGGGTGCCGCGATGGAAACCTTTGCCGATAAGCCGACCTGAGCCGATTGCAATCCTTGACTGAATCGCATTCCAGCCGACACCGTGAGGGTCAAGCCAGGGGGCGAAAAAGCTTCTGAGCCGGACTTGCTGGTAGCCTTTTAACAGGGAAAGCGAAACAGGGGAGAGCAGGCCGAAAAGGGAGCTTGTTGCCAGAGCAATCAGAGTGCGGCCAATACCGGCGCGAATGAACATGATGATGCCGAGGAAGAGAAAAAAGACTATCCAGGTGTAGAGTGAGAATCCGGCAGCGAACGAAATCAGCGGCGTGAAGAGCAGCAGGATGTGAAGGGGACGGAGTCCTTGCCAGTAAAGCATCGCAGCCAGAACAGCACCGAGAACCAGGGCCGAGCTGAGGTCAGGCTCGACAGCAATCAGCAGGGCAGGAACAAGGCAGATTACAGCCGGCCAGAAGAGGCTTCTCAAGCTGAATTCTGTGGTGCGTTTACCGGTAAGGTGCTTGGCAAGCATTATCACAGTTGTCAGCTTGGCGAATTCAGACGGCTGAAACGAGACCGGGCCGAGCATGAACCAGCGGTGCGTGCCGGTGCCGGTGCCGAGGAACAGGACAAGGAGTAGCAAGGCCAGGGACACGGCGTAGAGCGGCTCGGTCAGGCTATAGAGCACGCGGCGCGGCAGAAGATAGCCTGCGGCAAGGCCGGCGACCGCAAAGGGCAGGAAGATAAGCTGGCGTATGAGGTAGTGACTGCCGCCGGTTGAGTAGATGACAAGCATTCCGAACGCGGTCAGGAGCAGGGTCGGGATGATGATAGTGAGGTCGAGACGTTTCATCCGGCTAGTCGCCCGTCTCTGGGATTGAGAAGTAGTTGCGGATGAGCTGGCGCGCTATGGGTGCGGCAACAACCCCGCCGTGGCCCGCGTTTTCGACCAGGACCGCAAACACCACCTCAGGCTTTTCCGCGGGCGCGTACCCGACAAACCAGGCATGGTCAGGGCCTTTGGTCTGAGCGGTTCCGGTCTTGCCCGCGATGGTGATTTCCTTTAGCCGGGCGGTCTTTGCAGTGCCGTATTCGACCACCTTTTCAAGCGCGACTTTAACCTGATTGAGATGCGCGCGGTTGAGCGGGATGAAGTGCTTCCTGGTGGAAATGGTGCGCACGGTTTTCTGGGCCGAGTCAACGCTTGCGAGCAGGTGGGGTTCGCAAAACTCACCGTTATTCGCAATGGCCGCATAAGTGAGCGCCAGTTGCAGCGGGGTGGCAAGTATTTCGCCCTGGCCAATCGCGAAGTTCAGAAGCACGCCTTTTGTCCATTTGCCTTTGCCGTACAGGGAATCGAGCCAGTCCCGCGACGGAATTATGCCGGCATTCTCTGAAGCCAGGTCAATGCCGGTCGGCTTTCCCAGAGGAAGGATTCGGCAGAACGATACCAGGCTGTCCAGACCCAGCTTCAGGCCAAGCTGGTAGAAGTAGATATTGCAGGAATGGGCGATGGCTTCAAGCAGGTCAAGGCCGCCGTGGCGGGTCCAGCATTTGAATGTCCGGTTGCCGTACCGGAACTTGCCTTCGCAGGGTTGAAAACGTGTGTGCGCCGTGACCACACCGCTCCTGAGCCCGGCCAGCGCAACCATCGGCTTGAGCAGACTTCCGGGCGGATAGCCGGCACTGACCACCCGGTTGTAAAAGGGCTTGGACTGTTTGGAAGCAAGCGCGTCCCAGGTTTCAGGAGAAATCGGCGAGATGAAGATGTTCGGGTCAAAACCGGGTTGGGAAACAAAACAAAGGACCGCACCGGTCTTTATATCAAGTCCGACTACTGCGGCCCGTTCGTACTGCGCGGTGAGCCGGAAGGCCAGTTTCTGAAGTCTGGAGTCAATGGTCAGTCTGAGGTCTTTGCCCGGAACTGCGGGAACCGGCCGCTTTTCAGGTAATGGGCCGATTTCATGGCCCCGGACGTCAATCTCGATGTATTCATATCCGTCCCGGCCCCGGAGAAGCGGTTCGTACTGGGCCTCGATACCGGCCCGGCCGATATAGTCCAGGGCCTGATAAAGGGTGTCGTCTTTCAACTCCTGTTCGTTTACTTCACCAAGATGACCGAGGATGTGGCAGTATCGCTTGCCGGACGGGTAGAACCGAATCGGGTCAACACTTGTTCTGACCCCGGACAGGCGAAAGCGGTTTTCCTCGATTATGAACAGTGTGGTTTTGTCGAGGTTGCGCTTTACTTTCACAGGCGAGGACAGATAAGCGACCGGTCTGACACGTTCGGCCAGTTCCTGTTTCTTGATTCCCAGGAGGGCTGCAAGCACGGGCAGGGTGCTGTCGTTCATCTCGGTCGGAATCACCGAGACGGTGAACGAAGGCCGGGTGTCGGCGAGGAGTCTACCGTTCCGGTCGAAGATACGGCCGCGCGGCCCGGGCCGGACCAGTTTCCTTATGCGGTTGCGGTCGCTCAAGCGTGAGTGCCGTTTCCCCTGGACTAGTTGGAGCTGAATGAGCCGGAGCGATAGAATCGCGAAAAGGACAAGCAGGACCTGGGTCAGCCGCTTCAGCTTGTTTGCCATCGGCGATAGAACAACTGGGACAGCAGAAGGTCGACCGGGACTACAAGAGCAATGGTGATTGCGGCCGATACCGCAATCGGCAACAGGCCGGGCAGACCCGCACCCGCGACCGCATGAAGCGAGTACTTGATAATGAGCCCGACCGCAGTAAGGATTGCCAGGTTCCAGCGCGGCCGGTAGAGCAGGGTGTGGAGCGATGCAACGCCGTAAGCCAGTCCGGCATACACCAGGATGTTGACCCCGGCTGTGGAAGGAGCGGTCAGGTCAAGGCAGAGGCCGCAGAGCAGGCCAAGCATCGTGACTGCAAGCTTGTTCTCGTGCAACGCAAAGATGAACAGGGCCAGAAGCAGCAGGTCAGGACTGAAAGGACTCAGCGCGGCCTGCGCCAGAAACAGCAGGTAAAGCAGCAGTGCGGCAAGAAGCTGTCTCATGGTTGTCCGGGTATCTCGATTTCCCGGGGAGCGATGTTGTCGAGCCACTCATCCTGCCTGAGGGCGTGGGCTTTGGCCGGGAGTTTGAGGATGAATAGCTGGTCAAGTCTGGTCACATCGGCAAAGGGTCTGACCTCAACCGTTTTGAAAAGCTCGGCCGGTTCATCCGAAGCATACGTCACAATTCCTACCCGCAGACCCCTGGGAAACACCCCACCCAGGCCCGCGGTCACGATAGTGTCGCCTATTCTGAAATCGGACCGCTCCGGGGCATAGTCCAGTACGAGCAATCGACTTCCCCGGGCCCGGGCCAGAGCCGGAACCCGGGACCTGAGATTGGTGACAGCAATGCGCGAGTCAGGGTCAAAGATGGTCTGAACCAGAGCCTGGTGCCGGCCGACTGCAACTACCCGGCCGACAACGCCCTCGGGTGCAAGGGCCGGCGCACCGAGACGAACCTGGTGTTTTGTGCCCCGGCTGACCACAAGGGACCGCTTGAACGTAGCAAGGTCCCTGGTAATGACCGGTGCCAGGATGAGGTCGGTTTTGGCTCCGGGTTGTAGGACACCACGTCGGGCGATGCTGTGCAGACGGGCATTCTCGATTGCCAGCTCAGCGGCCAGAACCGAGAGTCGCCTTTTGGCCGTTTCGAGTCCGGGGAGGGTTTTGCGGAGCCCGCCGCCCCCGCGCCCCGGAGCTAGGAACCGAGTTTGCAGGGGGCACGTG
>JAUWNN010000114.1 GCA_030612625.1 Caldifarciminota bacterium | reverse complement strand
TGGTCATGACGCTGGCCGAGAACTTCAGAGGATTGGGTGAAGAGTTCGGAGCACGGTTGCGTGAACTGCGCAAGGCTGCGTGAGGTCTGTCCCAATCGGTGCTTGAGGCGATAAGGACAGAGGTCTTTAGCGTCGGAGCGCCGGTCGGACCAGCATAGGTTCCCAACCAGACGAGGGCGGGGAAACCCGCCCTCGCTTTTGGATTGCGTAGGCAGGCCACCGCTTTCAGAGCCGGAAGCGGACAGCGGATTTCTACCGCCAAGGCCGCCAAGAGGGAATCTGAACACAAAGGCACGAAGACACAAAGGGCCACCCTCACCCCTGCCCTCTCCCATCAAGGGAGAGGGAGCGGGAGGAACCACGGATGAATCGGAGCGTAGCGGAGAGTGCCGTCCGATAGCACAATACAGATGGACACAGAGGAGTCATGACCAGGTCCATCTTGGCTTGCGGGCGCTGACGTTTGCTATCCGGTGTATTGAAGGAGTATCAGTTTCTTGGACTGGTTTATGGTGACAATGAAGTGGTCGAAGAAGCCAATCAGACCAAGCAGCCCACCAACGTCCGGCGGCAGTTGGGCAAACCCGACGACAGCATCGTAGGAAATCGCTTGGCTTTTGGCTTCGAGCTGTAGCGTGAGCTTGTGGTAGTAGACGGGCTGTTTGTGACCTGTAGCGCTGCGAAATGACCTTTTCGTTCCCTTTTTCACGTCGAGTTTGAGGAGTTCGCCGACTTCCTCGCTGAATATCGTTGTATCCGCTCCTGAATCGACCTGAGCGTAGACTTCAATTGCCGGACCTTTGTGAGCAAGAATGACCGGGATGAGAGGTAGATACTTATTCCTACGTCTGCCGAAAGGGTAAACCAGGGTTGTCACGGAGAAGACCGGTCTACAGAACCAGGGTGGAGTTGGCCCGAGGGACCCGGGCAAAGGCGAGATTCTTGAAGCCCTTTTCCTTCGCCTTCTTGGCGACGGCCTGGAGGGTTCTGGCCTGGGCTACAACTTTGCGAGGTGTGCCGGCCAGGGCTATCCAGTTGCCTGATTTTCCTTTCAACTCGATGGCCTTAGTTCTGGGCATTCTCTGTTCCTTTTTGATTAGCTTCCGAGCTTTACCAAATTATGATACGCCGGTGCGGTTGTTGTGTCAAGCGAGCGCTACGGCTATTCTTTACCGAGGACCCGGTTGACTTTGGCCTGCATCGGCTGGGGTTTGTCGCGGCGGTCGTCTATTTTGATGGTGCTGGTGATGCGGCCGCAGCCTTGCTCAGCCAGGGTGTCGTGAATCTTTTTGATGGTTGAGAAAATTGTGTCCCAGTCGCCTTGCAGACAGGTTCCCATGGGTGAGAGGGTGTATTCAAGCCCGCTTTTCTTGATGATGTCGAATGCGACTCGGACGTATTTGCTCACGCTGGTTGAGCCGGTCCCGATTGGGACAACGCTTATTTCAACGATGGGCATTGGCTATTCTCTCTTATCATCAGGCCGCGCCTGGCCGCATTGAGGGCAGTATGAGGCGTCTTTGGGTAAAGGTTTGCCGCATTTGTGGCAGTAGACGACTTTTACGCTGCACGGTTTGCATCCGGAGATGTCCTCAAAGAGCGGGGTGTCGCAATAGGGGCAGGAGCAAGGGATTTTCTCTTTTTTTGTCATTTCGCCCCCTTCTGTTTCTCAAGATAATTCCTGATTGCGGCGTGGAGAGCGTCCGCACCCAGGTTGGAGCAGTGGAGTTTCTGGGGCGGGAGCCCGCCCAGTTCCTTGGCAACGTCAGCGTTGGTGATTTTGAGCGCCTGCTCGATGGTTTTGCCTTTGGCCATTTCGCTGACCATTGATGAGACCGCGATTGCAGCTCCGCAGCCAAAGGTCTTGAATTTGACATCGGTCAGGATGTTATCCTCGACTTTGACGTGGAAAGTCATCATATCACCGCAGACCGGGTTTCCGACTTCGCCGATGCCGTCGGGATTTTCAATCTCACCGACATTCTGCGGATTGCGGAAATGTTCCATCACCTTTTCTGAGTACATCAATGTCCTCCCTTGAAGGACCGTTCCCTGGCTTCGTATGGGTCTTCGCCCTTCTTGAACTTGGCATAGAGGGGCGACATCGCTCGGAGCCGGTCAACTATCGGTGGAAGCTCGGCCAGGAAGTGGTCAATATCTTCATCAGTCGTGTCCTTGCCCATTGTGAGCACAAGTGATGACTGGGCTACCGCATGGAGCAGTCCGATGGCGAGCAGGACATGGGATGCCTTGAGAGTTCTGGCGGTGCAGGCCGAGCCTGATGCAGCCGCGATGCCCTGGTCGTCAAGAGACAGGAGCATGGCTTCGCCTTCAATGAATTCCACGCACAGACTGACATGGCCGGGCAGCCTTTGTTCAGGGTGGCCGGTGAGCACAATCTGGTCTATTTTCCGGGGTAGTTCAGTAAGCAGCCTTTTGCTGAGCCGGCCCATTTTTGCTGACCATTCGGCCAGGCGACTACGGGTGACTTCGGCGGCCTTGCCCATGCCGACAATCGAGGGGATGTCTTCAGTGCCGGCGCGGTAGCCTTTTTCCTGGACCCCACCTTCAATCAAGGGCACAGGACGGGTGCCGGTTTTGAGATAGAGCGCGGCCGCGCCCTTCGGACCGTAGAATGACTGGGCTGAGAAAGCGTAGCTGTCCACACCGAGTCTGGTGACATCAACCGGAATCCGGCCGGTCGCTGCAGTGCCGTCAGAATGAATCAGCGCGGTGTGCTGGTGACTGAGTTGTGCCAGTTCGGCCAAAGGCTGGATAGTGCCGATTTCATTGCTGGCGTGTTGGACCGAGACAAGAATGGTGTCAGGACGGATGGCCTTTTCTAATTCCTTGGGATGAACGATGCCATGTTCATCAACCTTGACTTCGGTAACCTCGAAACCGAGCCTTTCGAGCGCATGAGCGGACTTCAGAACCGACTGGTGCTCAATGGCTGAGATGACAATGTGGCGGCCTTCTTTCTCTCTTGCCCGGGCCAGGCCTTTGAGTGCCAGGTTGTTGCTTTCTGAGGCTGAGGCCGTGAAGACGATTGACGTGGTCGGAGCGTTGATGAATCGGGCAATCTGTTCGCGGGCCTGCTCGAGTGCTTTCACAGGTTCTGTTCCGAAGCTGTGGATGCTGTGCGGGTTGCCGAACCGGTCGGTGAGAAAAGGCTTCATTGCCTCAAATGCCTCGGGCATGAGCGGGCAGGCCGCGGCGTGGTCGAAATAGTTCTCAGGCATGTTACTGCTCTCTGTTAGTTCGACCCGGATGGTAGTGACTGAGGTTCACGTTGCGGCCTAACTACATATGGTCCGGGACTTCGATGCCGAGGAGTTTGAGCCCGAGTCTGATAACGGTGCCGGTCATCTGAACAAGGAACAGCCTTGCCCGGCGCAGTTCCGGGGCTTCAGCCCTGAGCACCGGCACTTTGTTGTAGAAGACCGAGAAGTCCTGGGCCAGTTTATAGAGTCGGTTGGCGATGCGGTGGGGTTCGTAATTCGCAGCCGCGGCCATGATGGATTCCGGGAATCGGGCCAGTTGCCGCAACAGGATGAACTCCTCGGGTTTGGTCAGCAGGGCCGGGTCGATTTCAGAGGGGAGAGTCTGAAGCTTGGCCGTGCTTTTGCCGGCTTTTCTCAGAATGGAGAGACAGCGGGTGTGGGCATACTGGAGATAGGGTGCTGAGTCACCGTCCAAAGCCAGCATCCTGTTCCAGTCAAACACCACTTCTTTTATCCGGCTCTGGGAGAGGTCGGCATACTTGATTGCGCCGATGCCGACGATTCGGGCGACTTTGTGCTTTTCCCGGTCGGGCATTTCCCGGTCGGCAACGATTTCTTCTGCCCGGCGGATGGCTTCATTGATAACATCCTCAAGCAGCACGACCCGGCCCTCACGTGTTGACATCCGGCCTTCGGGCAGACGGACAAGCCCGAAGCTGACATGGATGCAGGGTGTGTCATAGCCCAAAAGGCTCAGGCCGATATTCATCTGCTTGAAGTAAAGCTCCTGTTCTTTGCCGACCACATAGAGAATCTTTTTCGGGTTCCAGGTCTGAATCCGGTATTCGGCCGTGGCGATTTCCCTTGTGGCGTACAGGCTGGTGCCGTCCGATTTCTGAAGGATGAGCGGGGTCTTGATGCCGTGCTTTTCCAAAGGGACGAGGACGACTGTTTCTCCTTGAGCCGTTTTTTTGTCTTCGGTCTCAAGTGGTGTTTCACGGCGGGCAATGCCTTTTTCCAATGCTCGGTTCACCAGCTCATCCAGCCGGTACTGATAAAAGCTTTCTCCAAGAGACTGGTCGAATCTGATGCCGAGAAGGTCGTAGATGCGCTGGAATTCGGCCGAGCTGAGCTCGACGAATCGCTGCCAGAGCCGGCGTGCTTCCGGGTCACCGGTTTCAAGTCTGCGGAACCATTCCCGGGCTTTGTTTTCCAGGTCCGGTTCTGATTTGGCTTGTTCGTGAAATCGGACATAGAGCTGGAGCAGGTGGCCGGTCGGGTTCTTGTCGAGTTCTTTCTCGTCTCCCCAGAGGTGAAATGCGCAGAGGATTTTGCCGAACTGGGTGCCCCAGTCGCCAAGGTGGTTGTCTCCGATTACCCGGTATCCAAGCCAGGTCAGGATACTGTGCAAGGCCTGGCCGATGACGGTCGAGCGGAGATGGCCGACCGAGAATGGCTTGGCGATATTGGGCGATGAATAGTCAATGACAATAGTGCGGCCGCTGCCGATTCTGGAACGGCCATAGGCTTCAGGGTCGCGCTGAAAGTCGGCTACGACCGAACAGTTGAACCGGGCCCGGTCGAATCTGAAGTTGAGATAGCCCTTAAGAGGCTGGACCCGCTCAAACAGCGTGTCTTTCAGGTCAATCTTGTCAGCCAGCTCTTCGGCCAGTTCTGTTGGGTTGCGCTTCTGCTCTTTGGCTGTTCTGAACAGAGGGATAGCAAGGTCGGCATCAATGTCGGCTTCAACATCACGGACTTGATCAGGGGTGACGGTGATACCCTGACGGCTCAGCAACTCGACCAACTGGTTTCTGGCCTGGGTCAGGATGTAGACCGGCTCGGTTGGCTCTGACAACTCAGTTGAGTCGGGGTCGTTCACTCATACTGGGCCAGAACGTTCAGGACATCTTTCGGGGTTTCGGCTTTGGTCAAGGCGGCTTTCACTTCGTCTTTGCGCAGGAGTTTTGAGACCCGGGCCAGGGTCATGATGTACTCGGTTTTCTTGTCCTCGGGCGCAGCGATAAGGAAAATCAGATGGGACGGTTTGCCGTCCAGACTGCTGAAGTCTACGCCGTGGTCAGCCCGGCCGAAAGCGAGCGCGGTCTCTTTCACCGCTTTGGTCCGGGCGTGCGGAATGGCGATGCCCAGACCGATGCCGGTGCTTTCCAGGTTTTCCCGGCGCAGGATTGCGGCGAAGAACTCCTTTTCGTTTGTCACGATGCCGTTCTTGACCAACGGCCGGGCCAGTTCGTGAATCACCGCAATCTTCTCTTTTGCTTCCAGGTGAAGCAGGATAGCCTCCTGCGAGAGGAGCTCAGTCACTCTGGTCATCACACCTCCTTAACTCGTTCACAAAGACGACCGGCATTGTGCTGCGTTTCACCAGTTCGGCCGGAGCCAACCCGGTGTTTGATGAGAGGACCAGAAGCTGGACTTCGTAGCTTGTGCACAGGTCAAGAAGCCTTTCCAGCGGGTTGCCCTGGTTCAAGAGCAGCGATACCCTGATGTCCTGTTCAAAGGCGGCGTCTTCAATTTCGTAGAGAATCTTCCAGGCATTTTCTTCAGTGTCTGAGAGCTGTTTCTCGCGGTCAGGCCCTTCGGGCATAGTGTTGGTATCAATGACATATACTGCAAAAACCCGGGACCCGAGCCGCCGGGCCAGAGAAAGGGTCCATTTGACCGCTTGATTTGAGATGGACCGGTCTTCGACAAAGACAACCAGTTTGTCAAGCATCACTATTTCCCCACGCAGAAACGGGCGAACACCCGGTCAAGGATTTCGGTGCTGGTTGTGGGTGCATCAACCTGGCCGAGGATGTCGAGCCCAGCCTGAAGTTCTATAGCAGCAGTTTCTGCATCTGGCGTGTCAATGCTCCGGCTGACAGCATCACGGCACTGTTCCAGTATTTCGATATGGCGGCTGTTGGCAACCGTATCCTGCTTGCCGAGCCGGAACCGTTGTGTAATCATGGCCCGAAGCCGGCCGATGTTCAGGCCGGTCAGGGCCGAAACCCTGATGGGTCTGTGGCCGTTAAGGAAACCCGTTTCAAGCCGCGGAGTTTTGTCGGTCTTGTTGACAACGCAGATTGTCTGTTTCTGCCTGACAGCCTTCAGCACTTCCCGGTCTGCAGCACGGGCCGGTTCGGACCCATCAAGGACTGCAAGGATAAGGTCGGCTTGTTTTATGGCTTCGCGTGTCTGGGCAGCAGCGAGCCGGGCAATGGTGCGGGCCAGCCGACCGGTCAGGCCGCCGGTGTCACTGAGCGTGACCGGCACATCGCCAAACACCAGGTTTGCATCAACCCGGTCCCGGGTGGTTCCGGGCCCGGGTGCGACCACGGCCCGTTGTTGTCCGAGCAGTCGGTTAAACAGGCTGGATTTGCCCACATTGGGCCGGCCGACAATCGCGCAATTTGCGCCTTCGTGAAGATACCGGGTCCGTTTGCTTTGGGCAATGATGCGAGCAAGCTTCCTGACCAGTCTTTTCTTCTTTGCTGCGAGTTTCGGCGGCCATGCTCTGTTGGTTTCGTCAAATCCCAGGTGGTGTTCGGCTTGGGCCACGATGTCGCGGAGTTCCTCAGCCAGCCCGGCAATCAGTTCTGAAAGCCCGCCCTGATACCGATTGAGCGCATTCTTGAGCGCGGCCCGAGTCCGGGCATTGACAAGGTCAAGGATTGCTTCGGCCTGAGAAAGGGTGAATTTGCCGGCCATGACCGCCCGCCGGGTGAATTCGCCCGGTTCGGCCGGCCGGCATCCCTGTGTCTTGAGCAAGCGCACAATCGTATCCGCGATAAGTCGGCCCCCGTGACATGATATTTCGGCCAGGTCCTCACCGGTGTAGGATTTCGGTGCCCGAAACCCTGAGACCATCACCTGGTCAATGTTCTGTCCGTTGTGGTCCTTGAGCCAGCTCAACCGGGTCGTATGGGTAGGCCGGCCCGAAGGTTTCGGTCCCCGGATAATCCGGTCGAGGAGGGTGAAGGTCTTGGGGCCGGAAATCCGGACGACCGCAATACCGCCGCGGCCGGGTGGGGTAGCGAGAGCGCAGACCGTATCGGGTTCGGGTTTCGTCATTCTGTGACCAGCGCGATGATTACATTCCTCCGGGCGCCGGTACCCAGCGCGTGGACTCTGATGCCGGACATCGGCTCCAGGGTTTCCTGGACGATTTCCATTTCTTTATCATTGAGCAGGTCCAATGCCATTTCCCGCCGGGTTTCAAGGACGATTCTGGCAACCGCAGTCGCCTTCTTGCGCAGGAAATTGTCGCGGCGCACCCGGTATCCGCTGACATCAACAACTATCATCGGTACCTGGGGACAGGACTGCTTGACGATAAGCCTGGTCAAATACTGGATAGACCGAAGCGTTCCGCCGCGGCGGCCGATCAAGAGGCCGTTAGAATGCCGCGCCTTGATATTGGCGTAGTAGATATTCTCCTTTCTGGTCACTTCGATTCCGGCCCTGATGCCAATCAGGTTGACCAGCTTCCGCAGCACCTGCTGGACTGTGGTCAGTTCGTCCGGCTCGGGCTCTTCCTCGGGTTGGGCAGGTTGAGGTTCGGACGCGGCCTGGTCCGGTTCAGGCCTGTCCTGAGCTGATTCAGGCGCACCTGGAGCTTGTTCAGGGGTTGGCTGGTCGGCTGGCGATGTTTCTGCTGATTCGGGCTTGGTCGGTTCGGGCTCGGGGGACGGTGCGGGTTCAGCCGTCTGGCCGGGGTCTCTGTCGGATTGTACTATCTCGTCCTGGCCGTTACCAGGTGCGGCTCCTTCTTGGGTTTTTTCTTGAGCCATTTCTTTCCTCCTCTTAGTCCGATTAAGCTCTCCACAATCGAGAGTATATTATACATGAACCAGTACAACTGCAATCCACTTGGGAAGTTGAGAAAGATTACAGTTATGAATATCGGGAAGATGATAGTCAGCGCCCAGTTTTTCTTGTCGGTCGAAGTTAACATGTTCTGGGCTATAAATGAGACACCCATCAGAATCGGCAGCAGTCCGATAGCCGGATTGCCAAAGAACGGCAGGTGTCCGAAAAGGGTGTCGGGTTGGGAAAGGTCTTTAAGCCAGAGAACAAAGCTTGCCCCGCGCAGTTCAATGAAAGCGCGCAGGACCGAGTACAGGGCCCAGAAAACCGGCAGTTGGACAAGCATCGGCAGGCAGCCGGACAAGGGGTTTATCTTGTACAGCTTGTACAGTTGCATCGTCTCTTTGTTCAGGGCCTGGGAGTTGTCTTTGTACTTCTTCTTGAGCTCATTCAGTTTGGGCTGCAGCTTTTGCATATTGAGCATCTGTTTTGTCTGGGTCCGGGTGAGCGGGAAGAAGACCGCTTTCATGATGATTGAGAAGACGATGATTGCCACACCCCAGTTGCCGACGATACTGTAGATGAACTTGAGCAGCCAGAGGATGGCAAGGGCAATGGGCTTAGCCCATCCCAGGCTGACCGCATTCTCCAGACCAAGTCCGAATGAGCGCAGTTGGTTGTATTCAAGCGGGCCGATGTAGATGAGAAGCTCGGACTCGGGAGCGTCGGTGCGGGTCGCGGCACTGAACCCGACCCGGCCGTCTTTGAGCGCTACCGCATAGGTGGAGTCGAACCCCTGGTGTTCGTTGATTGCGGCAAGGAAGAAGTACTTCGACTTCAGCGCCACCCAGTCGGCCGGCTCATCGGTTATCTGGGGGTTCTTGAGGCTCTTGACCGCATAGCGGTTGAGTTTGCCCTTGGTCCGGGCATAGAAGTGGAAATGGGTCAGGTCGTCCCCGATGTTTTTCTCGGTGACCGCAATGCCGCTCATTCCCTGGAGCACGTAACCGTCAGCACCCCTGAGTTTCAGTGTCTGTTTCAGAGTGTAGTCCTTGTCCAGGCTGAAAGTCTTGGCGAATGTCAGGCTTTCGGTGTTGATAGTGAATGTGACCGAGTAGCGGTCAGCCCTGGTATGCATCAGGGTGTTCGAAAGGTCGGCCGGGCCTTCAGGCAGGAGCAGGTCGGTGCTGAGCAGTGTAGCACCTTTGGGCACCAGTTCTGCCTTGTACCGTTTCAGCCGGACTGAGCGGAGCGCACGGCCCAGATTGGTGAATTCGAGCCTGAGGAACTCGTTTTCCAGCACGATGGTGGTTT
>JAUWNN010000066.1 GCA_030612625.1 Caldifarciminota bacterium | reverse complement strand
TCGAACCATAAAGGCACAATGGTCTTCTTCCCGGCGGGGTCACAACTTTCCGTTTTCATTACAGCGTCCCACAATTGTACTTCATGAGCCTCATGAACCCAGTATAACATATAAGGCACAAAGAACACGAAGAGAACCCCTATGTCATTCTGAGGCGAAGCCGAAGAATCTCAACCGCCAAGAACCCCAAGCTCGCAAAGAGGAAGACTAACCACAGATGCACACAGATGACCGCAGATGAGGGCGAAGCCAAAAGCCAAAAGCCAAAATGCAAAAGGCAAAACCGCAGACCCCGCTGTCACTGCGAAGGAGCACATTCGACTTGCTCAGTGTGAACTCCGCGACTGCGGCAGTCTTCTGCCGGAAGATTGCCGCGCCCGCCAGAAGCGGGTGAGCCATCGGATGGCACCTGCGAGGACGCAGAGCGCAATGACAAGAGACTCAAGAGCCTTACGCAATGACGCGAGTCTGCCATTTGGGCTTTGACATTGATTGGGCATTTGAGCTTTGGACTTCGGATTCTGAGCTCTGCACTCTGCATTCTGACTCCTGCCTAAGGAATCTTGTGTCAGCACCGCTTGACACGACAAAGGGGTTAGCTATTCTGGGCTGATGAGAATCGTTCTGGTTCTGCTTATAGTCGCAATGCCGGCTCCGGCGATTCTTTACAATGTTGACCAGCCGGTGCCGCTTTCTCTGGCCCATGGTGAGTATTATGTCGGTGTCCGGCTCTGGGGCGAAGGTGGAGCGATGGCCCGCATCGGTGTCGGGCTTTTCGACCGGTTGATGTTCGGGGCTTCGTTCGGCGGGAACAAGCTGATTGGCGCTGAAAAGCCGGAACTGTACAGCCGGCCTGAGTTTCTGGCGCGCGGAGCGATTCTGACCGAGCAGGGCTACTTCCCGGACCTGATTGTCGGATTCGAAAGCCAGGGATATGACCATCAGTCTTCAAACGGTGATTACGAGCTATTTCCCAAAGGTGGTTATGTCTGCCTGGGCAAGACCATTGAGGTAAGCCGTACCTATTTCCAGTTGGGCGTGAACTACTGGCGCAAGGTTAATGGTTTTGTGGTAGTGAATCAGTTGCTGCCCGGTGCGTTCGAGTTCATCGTTGAGTATGACTTGGCTGCCAATGACCCTGACGACGAAGGCTGCGGCTATCTGAATATTGGTCTGGCCTGGACATTCAATGAGCAGTTGCGGTTCGGGATTGCGTTGCGGGATATTTTAGGCAACCGCAAAGACAACCGGTTAAATCGGGTAATTGACCTTTCTTTTCACGACCTTTTCTGAAGGAAAGTTCAGGAGTTGGTGAGTTCATGAGTTCAGGACTTAGCAACTCTAGAACTCCTCAACTCTTGGACTCATCAACTTATTCGCTGTTATGATGTTTGGACAAGGCGGGCCGCACAGGCATGGTTGGGGTCGTGCGAGGATGTTTCGGCTTCTTGGAGCGGAAACCAGACAGCGGATTCTCGACCTCTTGCACAGAGGCGCGCTGACCGTGGGCGAAATCGCCCGAAGGCTCGGGGTCACCCAGCCGGCCGCTTCTCAGCATCTGGCAGCCCTGCGCGACGCCGGACTTGTGCGGAACCGACGGGAAGGGCAATATGTGTATTACGAACTGGTGCCCGAGGCTTTTGCCCGGTATCGGCTGGGAGCCTGTGCTTTCGGCTGGCGGGCGCGGAAGGGGACGCCGGCTGACCAGCTTGAAGCCTACCGGCAGCTCCTGAAAACAGAGCTTGAAAAGGTGGAACAGGAGATGAAACAGCGGGACGAGAAAGGCTGAGTTTTTCCTTGCATCCTTTTCTCTTTTTGGTAGTCTTATAAGTAGATGCTAATATCCTTAGGCATTAAGACTAAACCAAAAAGGAGTTATTATGCCAGGTGGAGATAGAACAGGACCTGCAGGATACGGGCCAATGACCGGCCGCGGATTCGGCTATTGTGCTGGTTCTCCGACCCCAGGGTTCACACGGGGTTGGGGCCGAGGTTTTGGCTGGGGTCGAGGTCGAGGCCGCGGTTGGGGTCGGGGTTGGGGTGCTCGGGGATGGGGTAATCCATACCCATCTGCTTACCCTGACGCCGGTGGCGCTCGAGCCTTTCCTACCAGCGCAGAAGTGCGCACCGACCTCCAGGCTTATCGTGATGAGCTCAAGCAGGAGCTGGCCGGGGTCGAGGAAACGCTTGCCAAGCAGGGCAAGAAGAGCGGCTGAGTTCGGTTCGATTCTGGTGCGCCGGTGGTCAAGCTGACGGCCGGCGCACTTCCTCTTTTCGACAATAACACATAACGCTCAACGCATCACGCAATACGCAACACGCCGGACGCTGGCGTAACGCTTCATGCGTAATGCCTCATGCATAATGCGTTATGCGCCGTGCGTGGATGCGGTCAGCGGCGTGACAATTGACAACATGGATTCTCGTGGCTAGGCTGAGATGTAGAAATGACTTGACCGGAGGAGTATTATGGACGTAAAAGAGTTTCTGAAAGGACTGCCGGCATTCGAGCATCTTGAGGATGAAGACCTGAACCGGGTGGTGAAGCTTGCCAGAGTCAGAAAGGTGAAATCCGGGGAGATGGTTGATGTTCAGGGCGAGCCGGCGGCAAAGTTCTACATCATGGTCAGCGGTCGGCTCGGGGTAGTCCTGGGCCTGGATTTCGGAGTGGCGAGAAAAAGCTATATGGTGACCAGCGTAGGCCCGGGCCAGATGTTTGCCTGGTCCGGAATGGTTGGCAATCCCTTTTACACCGCTGGCGGCAAGACGCTTGCTGACAGCACTTTGCTGGAGTTTGAGGTGCCGGAACTGGAGAAGGAGTTTGAGGAAGACCCGCGGCTCGGCTTTATTGTGATGCGGGCAGTGGCAAAGACGATCGCCTCAAGGCTTCGTCACATGCAACTGCAACTGGTCCAACAGTACGCGCTGCGCGAGTCGGTGGAGTAGAGAACCGCCAAGGACGCCAAGAGAGTGAAGGGGTTTGTCGTTGCCCTCGACGGTCCGGCCGGGTCTGGCAAGAGCACGACAGCCCGGCAGTGCGCCCGGCAGCTTGGATTCCACTATCTTGACACCGGCGCGATGTACCGGGCAGCAACTCTGAAGGTCATCCGGTCCGGCACAGACCCGCGCAACCGGGCGGCACTCGGCCGAGTTCTGCGGTCCACCAAGATAGACCTGCTGTGGCGGCATGGCGCTTTGAAGGTTCTGCTCTGTGGCCGCGATGTGACCAGAGAGATTCGCGAGCCCGGTGTGAACGGACTTGTTTCTGAAGTCTCGGCTATTCGGGCAGTGCGCAGAATGATGGTGGTAGAGCAGCGCCGCATTGCCCGTGGCAGGAATCTTGTGTGTGAAGGCCGGGATATCGGCAGCGTTGTTTTCCCTGAAGCAGGCCTGAAGGTGTTCCTGGATTGTGATGTCAGCGAGCGCAGCCGACGCAGGGACAAAGAACTGCGTGACGGAGGGGTACGGACGAGTCGGCGCTTGGTTACAGCGAATCTTGTCAAGCGCGACCGGATTGATTCATCCAGAAGCCTTGCGCCGTTGCGCCGGGTTCCGGATGCGGTGCTGGTGGACACTGCCATGTTGACGATTGAGGAGCAGGTGGCGGTTGTCTGTTTTCTGGTCCGGCAGAGGCTGGCCCGGCGGAAGGCGGAAGGATGAGGTTTCGGTGGCAAGTGGCCTGGTTGGCAACTTATCCGCTCGCAAAGCTGTTGATGAAGCTGCGTGTTTTCGGTCGAGAGAAGTTGGTCAAGGGGGGCCAGATACTGGCCTCGAATCATGTTTCTAATGTCGACCCGCTTATTGTTGGCTGGGCTGCGGCTCGTGAGTTGCACTTTCTGGCGAAAGAGGAGCTGTTTCGGGCCTCCCGTCTTTTCGATTGGCTGATCAGGAGCTGGAATGCCTGGCCGGTGCGACGGGGCTTCGGAGACCTCGGTGCAATGAAACACTGTGCCAGGGTACTGAGCTGGGGACAGACCCTGGTCCTGTTTCCCGAGGGAACCAGGAGCCAGACCGGCAGGATGGGGCGATTCAGGTCCGGGGTCGGGATGCTTGCTGTGACCAACCGGGTTCCGGTCGTGCCTACGCTCATCCAGGGACTGGACAGGTCATGGGTTTCATATCTTGCTGACCGGGATTTTGTGAACCGGGGCTATCGCACCAGGCCGGACCGTGGGGCCGGAATCCGGGTCGTTTTCGGTGAGCCGGTCTATCCAGAAGGTTTCAACCGCAACCGGCATGGATATGTCGAGATGACCGAAGTGGTTGAGAAGCGGATCCGGATGCTTGGCAACAAGGAGGGACAGGTTTGAAACCTGCCCTTGTAACTGTCGCCCGGCCGAACGGGTTCTGTTTCGGGGTGGAGCGGGCCGTGAGGATGACGAAGTTGGGAAAGAAACGCTTTGGCCGGGTGTATACGCTAGGAGAACTGGTGCACAACCCTCTGGTGCTTGAGGAACTTGAACGTGAAGGTATCAGGACGGTGCGACGGGTTCACCAGGCCCGTGGTGGTGCTCTTGTTATCCGGGCTCATGGGTGTCCTCCCGAAGCTCTGGTCCGGTGCAAGGAGCTGGGGATAAAGACTATTGATGCTACCTGTCCGTATGTGCGTAAAGTGCAGAACGTGGTCCGGCGAATGAAGGAGCAGGGTTACCTGGTGGTGGTGGTGGGTGAACGGAACCACCCTGAAGTCCGTTCGATTCTCGGTCATTGCGGGGCGGCGGGCAGGGTCTACTCCGCACGGATGAGGCCGAGGACCAGCAAGCTTGGAGTGGTTGTCCAGACAACAATGCCTCGGGAGCGGCTTCGGGAAGCTGTTGCCAACCTGAGCAGGTTACGCTATACTGAGCTTCGAGTGTTCGATACTATCTGCGGGGAGGTAACTTCCCGGCAGGAAGCGGCTGTCCGTATCGCACAGAAGGCCGAGTTGGTGATTGTGGTGGGCGGCCGGAACAGCGCGAATACTTCGCGGCTTGCTGAAATCGTCCGGGCCGCGGGCAAGGAGATGTTGTTTGTTGAGCGTACTTCTGAGCTACCCCGAGAGGTCCTGCGCAACAGAGCAGGAATCGGGGTGGTCGCCGGGTCTTCCACTCCAGCGTGGGTGGTGCGTGAAGTTGCTGCTATTGCAAAAAATCCCGATAAGGAGGAACAGAAATAATGAGTGAGGAAACCAAGGAATTCGGAATTCCGGATTCGCAAAGGTTAAGTGCCGAATTGCCGGAGGATTCCACGTCGGAAGTTCCATCCGGCGAAATGAAGAGTCCTGACCGTCAAGAACGCCAAGAAGAAGAACCACAAAGGCACGAAGGACACGAAGAAGCGAAATTGACGATGGGTGACATCTACGAAGGGTCGTTTCCATCCCTAAGGTCGGGCGAGATCGTAACGGGCACGATTATCAAGAGGCTGCCCAATGCGGTGCTTGTGGACCTGGGTTTGAAGGCGGAAGGCATCTTGCCGCTCGATGAGTTTCGGAATCCGGATGAAGCTCAGGAAGGGCAGGAAGTAAAAGTCTATCTCGATGCGCTCGAGGACAAAGAGGGATTTCCGGCCATCTCGAAGAGGAAAGCTGACTTCCAGCTCGCCTGGGAGAAAATCAAGGAGAAATCCGAGAGCTCGGAAGGGGTGCCCGCGGTTATTATTAAGCGAGTCAAGGGGGGGCTGGCGGTTGAAGTGATGGGGCTGGATGCTTTCCTGCCCGGTTCCCAGATTGACCTGCGTCCGGTGCCGAATCTCGATGCGCTCATCGGCAAGGAACTCGAGACGAAAATCATCTCGGTCAACTGGTTCAAGAAGAACATCGTTGTATCCCGTCGGGTCCTCCTGGAAGAACGCCAGGAGCAGGCGCGGAAGGAGCTTTTTGCCCGAATCGAGGTCGGCGATGTTATTGACGGCACGGTCAAGACCATCACCGATTTTGGGGCGTTCGTTGACATCGGCGGCGTGGACGCGCTCCTGCACATTTCCGACCTGGCCTGGAATAAGGTGGTCCATCCCAAAGAGGTGGTCAATATCAGCGATGAGTTGAAGGTCAAGGTGCTTTCCGCGGATGAGAAGACCGGCCGGATAACGGTTGGACTGAAGCAGTTGACTCCGCACCCATGGGAAAGAGTGGAGGAGAAGTATCCGATCGGCACCCGCATCAAAGGACGGGTTACGACACTGGCAGAGTACGGGGCTTTTGTAGAACTGGAGAAGGGCATCGAAGGGTTAATTCACATCTCAGAGATGTCCTGGACCAAGTCAATCCATCACCCTTCGCAGATACTGACGGTTGATGATGAAGTGGAAGCGGTGGTTCTGAACATTGACAAGGAAAACCGGAGGATATCGCTCGGGCTCAAGCAGACGATGCCCGACCCGTGGTCCTTGATTGACGAAAAGTACCATGTCGGCCAGCGGGTGGAAGGTAAAGTTCGGGCCCTCAAGGAGTTCGGGGCCTTTGTGGAAATCGAGGAGGGCATTGAAGGGCTGATTCACAACGCCGACATGTCCTGGACCAAGCGAATCAAGCATCCGCGTGAGGAAATCAAGAGAGGTCAGCGAGTAGAGACGATTATCCTTGAAATCGACAAAGAGAACCGCCGGATTACGCTCGGGTTCAAGCAGACTCAGGAGGACCCATTCTACAAGATAAGCAAGGAGCTGAAAGAAAGGGATACGATTCGCGCACGCATTATCGACCTGCCGAAGCCGGGCGTTGTGGTCAGCCTGCAACATGGGGTTGAAGGGTTCGTCCCGCTGAGCCAGCTTGCCCGCGGAGGCAAGAAGGCAAAGGATAAGTACCAGATTGGCGAGGAACTGGAGCTCAAGGTCATGCGGGTTGACCTTGACCACCGGCGGATAGCCTTGAGTGAGAAGGCGTTGCATGGTCCTGAGCCCGAAATGGAAGAGCCGCGTGAGCGCCGGAAGCCGGAACGCAAAGAGGAGTTGACAGACCGATTCACACTTGAGGATCATATTCGAGGCACGGACGAGGAGTGAAGGCGGAAGTCAGAAGTCAGAAGTCAGAAGGCAGAATGCAAAATGCAAAGTGCAAAAGGGCAATCTGTGTCACTCCGATGCGAAGCGTGCCGGACTCAGACTCAGCACGCGGAGCCGAGGGGGTTTCTCCGTCTGCCTTTTGATTTGAATTCGGTCTTCCCGCCTGCCAGGGTCGTTTGATGAATGCAGCGATTTTGACTGCCGGCTGTCGCTTGAACCAGTCTGAGAGTGATGCATTGCGGGCGCGGCTGCGGGAGCAGGGTGCTACTGTGGGCAGAGACCCATCAACTGCGGACCAGTGCTTCATCAACACCTGCACAGTGACGGCTCGAGCCGACCGGAGTTCGGTCCAGCTCATCAGGCGGGCATGCGGGCTGAAGCCAAAGCCCAAGGTGGTGGTAATCGGTTGCCTTGTTCAGCGCTCGCCATCAAGGGCCAAGCTCATTCCCGGGGTAGACGAGGTGTGGGACAATGAGAGGAAGCAGGCTGAGATTTCCGGCGCTTGTCCTGCCCCGGAGCGCAGCCGGGCATTCCTGAAGATACAGGATGGATGTGACCGTGGCTGCGGCTACTGCGTTGTTTCCAGGCTGAGAGGAAGGCCGACTTCGCTGTCTCTGGCTGAAGCTGTTTCCCGGTTTGACCGGTTGCTCCGCGCGGGTTTTCAGGAGATTGCTCTTACCGGCCTCAATCTGGGAATCTACCGGACGGAAAAACCACAGATAGATACAGATGTAGTCAAAAGGCAAAATGCAAATTACAAAAGGCAGAATCTAAACACAAAGACACAAAGAACACTAAGAGAAGAACCACAGATAGATACAGATGAAGTCAAAAGGCAAAGCCGCAATACGCTTTACGCAAGACGCATGACGCCGGATGCTTACGTAATGCCTCATGCGTTATGCATAATGCGTTGGGCAGACTTGGCAGGACTGCTCTGTTTGCTCCTGGGACGGCCCGGCCGTTTCAGGATACGGCTCGGTTCGATTGAACCGGATACTGTGAATGTGCGTCTGCTTGAACGGTTCAGGGATGAACGAATAAATCCGCACTTTCATTTCCCGCTCCAGTCAGGTGACGACCGCATACTGGGGGGGATGGGGCGGCGATACAGTAGTAGTCAATTCGCTGAGTTGGTTCGAAAAGTCAAGGAAGTGCGGCCGGATGCGAACATCGGAGCAGATGTTATTGTCGGTTTGCCGGGCGAGAACGAGGATTCCTTTGGGCGGACCAGAGCATTTGTTGCCAGGATTGGGCTTGGGTACCTTCATGTTTTCCCTTTTTCGCCGCGACCGGGAACAAGGGCGTATTCGATGGAAAACCAGGTGCCGGAGCAAGAGAAGAAGCGGCGCGTCAATTCTCTCAGGGAATTGTCGGCGCGGCTCAGGAAAGAGTACCAGCAAAGGTATGTCGGCAAGGTGCGGCCGGCAGTGGTTGAGTCCGGTGAAACCGCCCTGACCGACAATTACCTGAGGGTGCATTTGTTGAAAAGGGATTGCTCGGTTGAGCCTCGCAGGCTTGTTGACCTGCTCGTCGGGCAGAAGAACGGGCAGCTCACAGGTCGGGCTTCTTGACAAAGGATGAAGTAGGAAGGATGAAGGCTGAATGAACAAAGGAGGTTTGATGTCGTTGCGCTGGCTGGCAGTTGGGCTTGGGATTGCCATGGTGATGACGTTGGCTGCCAAAGAGTACAAAGTCGGCTATATTGACTCTGAGGAGATCATTTCTAAGTACGAGGCCGCCAAAGAAGCAAAACAGGAGTTGGAAGAGGAAATCGGGAAATTCCGGGCACAGGCCGAATCCCTTCGGGCTGACTACGAAAAGGCGCTAAAGGAGTATGAATCCCAGGAGCTCACTTTGTCCGAAGAAGGGAAACGTGCGAAGATGGCCGAGGTGGACCAGCGGAAGCGGCGCTATGACAGCTACCTTGACCAGGTGTATCGAGAAGGTGGCAAGATAGACCAGAAGAATGAGGAGCTGATTGCCCCGATAGGGAAAAAGATAAACGAAATGGTGAGCAAGCTGGCGGCCGAAGAGGGGTTTGTGCTGGTACTGGATGCGTCCAAGGCGGAAATCGTCTATGCCCAGACAGGGCTGGATATCACCGGCCTGGTGATAGATGAATTGAACCGGGAGTTCACGCCGGTTGGGCCGGTTGCGGCCGAGAAGCTTGCCTATGCCGTGATACCGATATTTGAGACCAATGACGAGGCCAGGCAGGACAGAATCGGTTCTCAGATTCGACAATTGGTCTACGACCTTGTGCGAGCCCAGTCCAAAGTTGAAATGGTGGCGAACCCGAAGGTAGATGAACAGATTCGGGACCGGGGTCTTGAGGGACGCCAGATGGGTGAGCATGAAGCACTGGATGTGGCCACGATGCTGAACGCCGATTACGCCATTCTGGGTGAATGCAGCAAGCAGGACCGGCGAATAGAGTTCTCGCTGACAATCGTTGATGTGCGGCTCAACACTTCGGTCACGACCGAGACCGGCGAGGCTGCCCGGGTCGAAGACCTGAGAGAACAGGTTGGCCGCGCAGTGCAGGTTCTGCTAACGAGTGTTGAAAAACCCTGATAGCCACCGACCGCAAACGGCTGACGGCTTACCGCCTACCGCCAGGAGTGGAATGCGGAAAACGAATAGCGGGAACTGGATTGCGCCCCAGGCTGAAGTTGCATCCAGTGTCCGAATCGACCCTTTTGTCTACATTGGTCCGGATGTGGAAATCGGCTCAGACACGGTAATAGGTTCTAATGTGACGATAGCGGGCAAGACCAAAATCGGTGTCCGGGTGAGAATTGGTCCGGGAACTGCAATCGGATGTGAGGGTTTTGGCTATGAGCAGCGCGAAGGCAAGTACCGGCATTTGCCCCATACCGGTCGTGTGGTTATTGAGGATGATGTTGAAATTGGTGCGAATGTCACGATTGCCCGGGCAAAAGAAGGACGGGAGACCAGAATCGGCCAGGGTACAAAGATAGATTGTCTGGTTCATGTCGCTCACAATGTCATAATCGGCCGAGACTGCATTATCGTTGCCCAGACCGGGATTGCCGGCAGTGTAATTATTGGTGACCGGGTGATTCTGGCCGGACAGGTCGGGGTCAAGGACCATGTCCGGATTGGCGACGACGCAGTCATCTATGCCAAGTCCGCGGTTTTCCGTTCAGTTCCGGCCGGGGCTCACTATTCAGGGATACCGGCCCGACCCCATGACCAGGCGCTGCGGTTCTGGGCTCGGATGTGGCGCAAGTTTGGCAGGAAGCAATGACCGGTCAGACTATTGCGCGGCCCGTGCGAATCAGGGGCATCGGTCCACGGTCCCTCAAGCCGGTTATGGTAACGCTCGCGCCGGGCCGGCCGGAATCCGGTATCGTGTTTAATGGTAGAATCAGGGCGCTGGCAAGAAATGCCACAGTCCGGGAGCATTCCACCTGCCTGGGTCGGGGCAGGAACTGGATAAGGATGGTCGAGCATCTGCTCGCTGCGTGCTACGGATTGGGCGTGACCGACCTGTCGGTTGACGTTGTTGGAGGAGAATTGCCGTTTGGGGACGGCAGCAGTGCCAGGTATGTGCGGGCGTTCAAGAAGGCCGGGTGGGTGAGGTGCGGTGGCAAGGTCAGAATTGCCCAACTGACCGGGCCGGTGATGGTTGAAGGGCCGAAGGGATTCATTGCCGCGATGCCGGCCAGGATGCTCCATATCAATTGTCTGGTCAGGCTGCCTGGGAAAGACGGGGCTCAGTTTTTCTCGGGCAGGATAGCGCCGGCGGCTTTTGAGCGGGAGCTGGCCGGCGCGCGTACATTCGGGCCGGGCCCGGCCGGCTGGTCTTTGGAGCAAATGAGGCAGCGGTTGCGCCTGCCATTTCAACTCAAGCGTGAGGCCGGACTCGTCTATCCCCGACGCCGGCGTTTTCCAGGCGAGCCGTGCCGGCACAAGGCTTTGGACCTTCTAGGTGACCTGGCGCTTCTGGGACGGCCATTACGGGCTGAGGTCTTTGCATTTCAGCCTGGCCACCGGTTGAATCTGGCTTTTGTCAGGCATTTGGAGAGGAGGTTGCAGTCATGATGAATCTTGAGGAAATCAAGAAGCTGTTGCCGCATCGGGAGCCTTTTCTGTTCGTTGATGAGGTCACGAAGATTGAAGAGAACCGCATTGAGGCGTACCGGGACATCCGGCCGGATGAGTTCTTTTTCGCCGGTCATTTTCCCGGGCATCCGGTCTTGCCGGGTGTGCTGATGGTGGAGGCTATTGCCCAGACCGGGATTCTTCTGGCCCTTGCAAAAAAAGGGGGCCTCGATGGCAAGAAGACTCTGTTTGCCGGGATTGACAAAGTCAGGTTCCGCAGGCAGGTTCGACCGGGCGAGCGGCTGCTTTTGAGCGCTACTGTGATTGGTGCCAGGGCGGGCATCTACAAAATACAGGGCTGGGTCCATATTGAAAAGGAGCTGGCGTGCGAAGCAATGGTGATAGGAGCCCTGCGGGATTAGAAGAAGGCATTATGCATTACGCATCATGCATCATACGTCCTCTCGAACCCTTGAACCCTTGGCCCCTCGAACCTTTTCTTCGCCCCTTGACCCCTTGCACTATGTTTCTGAGGTTCATTCTTCCGCGATTGTCGGGCCGGATGTCACTTTTGGCCCCGGAACCAAGGTCGGGCCTTTCTGCCGGTTTGAGGGTCGGGTGCAGGTGGGTGAAGATTGTCGGTTCGAGACCGGTGTAGTTGTCGGTACTGTACCGATGGACCGGCATTACCGTGGTGAAGACACAGGCGTCATTATCGGCAACGGCAATGTCTTTCACGAGTACACTACGATTCACCGTTCCACAGGTGCCGGCACCAGCACTGTCGTCGGTGACAACAACTATGTAATGGCCTATGTCCATATCGCCCACAACTGCCGGATAGAGAATGGATGCACAATCACTAATGGGGTGCAGCTCGGTGGTCATGTTCAGGTTGGAGACCGGGCCATTCTGGGCGGCCTGGTCGGAGTGCACCAGTTCTGCCGAATCGGCAAGCTGGCAATGGTTGGAGCGTGTTCATACGTGAACAAGGATATACCGCCGTTCTTTATGGCTCAGGGTCAACCTTGCCGGATGCGCGGGGTGAATACGGTCGGGCTGCACCGGGCCGGGATTTCTGAAGACGTGGTGAATAGCTTAAAACAGGCATTCCTTGCTATTTACCGCTCAGGTCTGAATTTGACCCAGGCACTTGAGAGGATTGAGAAAGGGCTCTTGCTGACTGCGCAGACCGGTGCGGGCAGGGAACAGCTTGAGAGCCTGGTTCTTTTCATTAAGGCGAGCGAGCGGGGCATTGAGCTCCGGAGCGGACCAGGGGAAAAGGAGAAGTAATGAGGACTCTTGTGTTGGCAGTGATGCTTGCCTTGGTTACTGCTGTAGCGGCCCATCCGTGGCAGTGCTATCACGGTGACCCGCAGCATACCGGCAAGTCGGTGTATACGGTGGGCGATTCTTTGCAGGTGGCGTGGACCTATGGGGCGGGCGGAGACATATCCGGGTCCCCGGTGGTCACCAGTTCAGGCAAAGTGATTTTCGGCGCGCGGGATGTCCGCCTGTACTGTTTGAACCCGAACGGCACCAAAGCGTGGGATGCAGACCTGAGCAGTCTGGGCTCGAATATCTATTTCTCAGCTCCGGCTCTGGATGGCAGCGGCAATATCTACATGACCACAAACCGCAAGCTGGTAAAGATTGATTCCTCGGGAGCGATTCTATGGTCCCGGCCCAGTCACAACTCGTTGTCAATCAGCCATTCGCCGGTAATCGGCAAGGACGGCAAGGTCTACTTTGCCTGCTATTCTGAGTCGCTTTATGCGTTCACTCCGGCCGGTGCTCTGGACTGGGCACGACCGGTGGGCCGGGACG
>JAUWNN010000042.1 GCA_030612625.1 Caldifarciminota bacterium | reverse complement strand
TTGATTGGCAAGTGGGCTGTACGCGGCTACTCGCAGTCGGTGCTCGAAGCGATTTAGACCGAGGTGTTCGATGTCTCGGCACCGGTCGGGCCATGATTCCCTTGGTTCGTCCTCCTCCGGGTCCTGATTCCCGCCAAAGTCGGATACGGACAACCGGCAGGTGTGCTGTCCACCTGCCGGCCTTTTTGTTGACGGAGAGGGGTTTCTCGGTGTATGCTAGAGTGCAGCATGACTCCTGGTTTTATTATTGACGGGTATAACCTGATGCACCGGATTCCGGAGCTGGCCGGGCTGGTTGAGTATGACCTGGAGCGGGCGCGGGACAGGCTTGTCACCAGGCTGGCCGTGTTTAAGAGCAGGAAGAAGATACGAATGGTTGTGGTGTTTGATGGTGACAGAAGCTCGGGTCAGGCAGCACGGTCGCGCACCAGAGGAATAGAAGTGGTATTCTCAAGGCTCCCGGACAAGGCAGACCAGCGGATTGTCAAGATGGTTCGGGTCTTGAAACATCCGAGAGGATGGACCGTGGTGAGCTCGGACCGCTGGGTCATGGAGCATTCAGGAGCGCACAGGGCGAATACGATGCCGGCCGAGGAGTTCGCGCAGTTGCTGGCACCAATGGGTAAAGGCAAGCTCGAAGCAGAGCCTGAGAAGCCTGAGATGAAACCTGAAGACGTGGCGGAATGGGAGGAGTATTTCAGGAAGGCAGAAGGCAAAACTGCAAGAGGCAGAACCGCCAGGGACGCCAAGAAGAGCAGAAGGTGAGGTCGGAGGAATGAAGGCAATAGGCAGGCTGGTGGTCGCGGCGGTGATGCTGGGGTCCGGGTGTGCCTGTGCCCGGGACGTAAGCCTGAGCGCGGTGCTTTCTGGGGGCAACCGGGTGCAAGTATCGCTCTGGAGCCCCGGGCATCTGGCCGTGCAACAGATTGAGCTGTATCGGAGCACGACGCAACTGAAAGGCACGGGAATGAACACTGTCGGTTACCCGATAACCGTGCTCCGGTTCCAGGCTGACACCACCCGCACCGAACTGGTTGATTCGATGGTTGCCCACAATGTGACGTATTACTATCGGGCAAGAATGGTTCTTGAGACCGATGAAGAGCTGTGGAGCAGTATTGACTCAGTCGCTGTTCCTGATGTTGAGTTGGGCAGAATTACCGGGTCGAGCATCCTGATTGACAAGAAACACTACTTCCTTGAAATAAGAGATGGTGGCCAAATGAAGAAACGGTATCCGGTCGCTTTGGGCAGGAAGCCGGCGAACCGGAAACTGCACCAGGATAACGCCTCGACCCCGGAAGGCATCTACCAGATAACCGGAGAGCAGCCCCAGGCAACATTCTACAAGGCACTTGACATCGATTACCCGAATGAGATTGACCGGGCCAGATACAATTTCGCAAAGGCTGAAGGTCTTATTGAGCTGCGCGGTGATGACGTTCCCGGTATCGGCGGGCAAATCCAGATTCACGGCCAGGGGATTGAAACCAACTGGACCTATGGCTGCATCGCCCTGCGGAACAGCGACATGGACGAGCTGTTTGAGCACGAGCGGGTGGGGGTCGGCGTGCCCGTAGTCATCATAGGTCGGGAAATCACCCGCGAGGACATTTCTTCAATCCAGGACTACCGAACCCCGCGTGAAATCAAAGCGATTCAGCGGGACCTGAAGGAACTCGGGTTCTACTCCGGAGAGCCGGACGGTATTGTCGGCACCCGGACCAGACATGCCCTGGCGCGCTTTCAGCAGGCGCACGCCTTGCCTGCTACCTGCGACTTCGATACCGGGACTGTGCGGCTGCTGTCGCAGACAGAATAGTCATAGGGGTGTGTAGCCTTACGCCCAAATTCGATTTGGAGTGCAATGTCTGCGACATTGCAGCAACGACGCAGTCGTTGCACTCCATAACCGGACGCCTTATCTGTTGATTTGGACAGTCCAAGGTGCATTGACAAAACGGATGGTTGTGGTAATATATCGGCCTGGTTTTCCGCCCAACTGGCTGATTCCAGGACAAGATAGTTCGCTTTGGAGTGCAATGTCTGCGGCATTGCGCAGCGACCCACGAGTCAGACTCGTGGAAGAGGGAAAATTGAGGGTGACACCCTGCGCAACGCAAGGGTGTCACCCTATAGCCGCCGGAGGCGGACTGGCACAGAGTGCCGGCGCTGCACTCCATGAAACTACGAACGGAGGTATGATGTCAGAAGTTCTTGAAATACGCTGGCACGGTCGCGGCGGCCAGGGTGCCAAAACCGCGGCGCTCTTGTTCGGCGGGGCCGCGCTCGATACCGGCAAGTACATCCAGGCGTTCCCTGAGTACGGGCCCGAGCGGATGGGCGCGCCGGTGACCGCTTTCCACCGCCTGTCCAAGAATAAAATCCACATTCATTCGGGTATCAAATTTCCTGATATCGTTGTTGTGCTTGACTCTTCGCTTATCGAACCGGCCGAGGCTACCAAGGGTTTGAAAGATAATGGAATTCTCCTGGTGAATACGACCGAGAAACCAGAGGAACTGAAGAACCGGCTCGGGTTAGGGGCCAATGTAAAGGTTCATACGGTGGATGCGTCGAAGATTGCACTGGAAACGGTGGGTAGGGATGTACCGAACGCACCGCTGCTCGGCGCGCTGGTGAAGATTACCGGAATCCTCAAGTTTGGCCCGATGATGGATTCGATAAAGAAGAAACTGAGCGTGAAATTCCGCGGCCGTGAGAAATTGGTCGATGATAACCTGGCGAGCATCAAGCGTGCTTATGAGGAGGTTGAAGGATGAACCTCAAGAAAAAGGGCTGGCAGGAACTGCCTTGCGGAGCCATAATCGAGGACCCGGGGGCGGTTCTGAACAACAAAACCGGAGCCTGGCGGAGCATGAGGCCGATCTGGCATGAGGACAAGTGCATCCATTGTCTTCTCTGCTGGATTTACTGCCCTGAGGCGTCAATCATTGTGGAAGACGGCAAGATGAAAGGCATTGACTACGACTTTTGCAAGGGATGCGGCATCTGTGCAAACGTCTGTCCGAAAAAGGTTCACGCCATCGACATGGAAAAGGAGCGGAAGTAAATGATGAGGACGAAGTCAGAAGTCAGAAGTCAGAAGTCAGAATGCAGAACGACGGATGCCGGACTCCAGACATCGGGAAGCGGGGCGGGACTATGATACTGGCGAAGACCGGGAATGAAGCGATGGCGTATGCGATGAAACAGATCAACCCGGACGTAGTGGCCGCTTATCCGATTACCCCTTCGACCGAAATCGTCCAGATTTTCTCCAACTATGTGAATGACGGGCTGGTTGACACCGAGTTCGTAGCGGTCGAGAGCGAGCATTCGGCGATGAGCGCATGCATCGGGTCCGCGGCTTCGGGATGCAGGAGCATGACCGTGACCGCATCCCAGGGTCTTGCCCTGATGCACGAAATGCTCTTTATCGCCGGGGGCTTAAGGCTGCCGATTGTGGTGCCGATAGCCTCCCGCTCGCTTTCATCGCCCTTGAACATCCACGCCGACCATTCGGATTCGCTGGCGTCGCGCGACTCGGGCTGGATGCAGTTCTTCTGCGAAACCGTCGAAGAAGGATACGATTCCCTGATTCAGGCGGTGAAAATGGCCGAACGAACCAGCCTGCCCGCAATCGTGGCGATTGACGGATTCATTCTGTCTCACTGCCTGGAACGGATTGACGTGTTCGAGGACAAGAAAATCCAGGACTGGCTCGGGCCGTACAAGCCGAACTGGAATTTGCTCAACCTGGACAAACCGATACTCGTCGGGCCGGCCACCCTGCAGGACTACTTCTTCGAGTTCAAGCGGACCCAGATAGAAGGAATGAATAAAGCACTGCCCATAGTCCAGAAAGTGATGAAGGAGTTCAAGCAGGAGTTCGGCCGCGGCTACGATGTGCTTGAGGAGTACAAATGCGAAGACGCCGAAGCGGTCATTCTGCTGATGGGCTCGGCCTGCGGAACGGGCCGGGCCGCGGTTGACAGGATGCGGGAGCAAGGCAAGAAAGTCGGAATGGTGAAGCTCAGGGTGTACCGGCCGCTGCCGCACGAATTGCTGAAGCAGTCGCTTTCGAAGTTCAAGCACATCGGCGTGCTCGACCGGGCTGACGCGGTCAATTCTTATGGCGGGCCGCTGTTCACCGAAGTAACTTCACTGCTCTACAACGTGGCCGACCGCCCCAAAGTCCTGTCCTATGTATATGGACTCGGAGGCAAGGAATTCGCGCCCGAACATGCCGAAAAGGTGCTTGAACAGGTACTTCTCGGCAAGAAGGATGAGCTGGTAACCTATGTGGGAGTGAGGTAGAAATGGCACGGCTTAAAGAACTCTGCAAGAACGAAGAGCTTTTCTCCAGGGGACACCGGGCCTGCGCCGGTTGCGCCGAGGCACTGGCAGTCAGGCAGATTCTGCTTGCGGCCCAGAAGCCGGTTGTGGCCGTGATGCCGACCGGATGCCTTGAGATATTCTCATCGATATATCCTGAAAGCGCCTGGCAGGTGCCGATGATTCATACCGCTTTCGAAACATCGGCCTCGACCGCTTCTGGTGTCGAAGCCGCATACCGGTTTCACAAGAAGATGGGCCGGATAAAGGAAAACATCAGGTTTATCGCGTTCGGCGGCGACGGCGCCACTTATGACATCGGCTTCGGAGCCCTGTCCGGCGCGGTCGAGCGGAGGCACAGATTCCTGTATGTCTGCACTGACAACGAAGCGTATATGAACACCGGAATTCAGCGGTCTTCGGCCACGCCTTACGGTGCGCATACCACCACTTCTCCTGCCGGCACCAAAGTCCCGGGCAAGCGCCAGCACCGCAAGGACATCATGGAAATTATGATTGCCCATGACATCGCCTATGCGGGCCAGACAACGGTCGCGCTGTGGAACGACCTGGTAACCAAAGTGCAAAAGGCCCTAGCTGCGGATGGACCCAGTTTCCTGAACGTGCTGGTGCCTTGTCCTCTGGGCTGGGGCTATCCGGCAGAGACTACGATTGAAATGTCAAGGCTGGCGGCTGATACCTGTTTCTGGCCTGTCTACGAGTTCGCCGATGGCAAATACGAAATCAATCACGAGCCCAAGGAGAAGAAGCCGGTTGAGGAGTTTCTGAAGCCCCAGGGACGGTTCCGGCACCTTTTCAAGGACGAGAAAGGCAAAGAGATAATCGCAGAAATCCAGCGCAAGACTGATGAGAAATGGGCGCTCCTGCACAAGAAGCAGGAAGCATTCAAGTAAGAACAGCGCTGTCCCTGCTTGACAGGGATTTGGGGTCGGGCTAACATAGGTTGTGCCTGAAGTTACAGGCTTGCCTGAGCAGTTCTGCATCCGTGCGCGGACTGAGCAGCCTGACTGGCGGCCTCTGCTTTGCTCCTCTGCTGATACCCGAATTGACACTCTGAAGCTGGTTCTCAACGTACCCGAGTTCCTGAGCATGGGTGGTGACGGTCCACCGTTTCGCGTGGCGATGCCGGCACCGGGTTCTGGAAAGGAAACCCGAGCCCTGGTGGCAATCAACGAGAAAGGCCGAGTCGCGGTTGTCGGCTGTCCGGATGTATCAGACTCCCGAACCTATGCCGGTCTGGTTGGTGATGTCCTGGCTGCAACCGGCCGGCTGTGGCACCGGTCCTACAACAGTCTTGCGGCCGGGTTCAAGCAGTTCCTGGGCTGTCCGCTTGAGGATTTCATCGCGGGCAAAGCAGGCGAAAAATGGTCAGTTGAACAGTTTCGAGCCGGTGTTGGCGAGAGCCTCAGCAAAGGGAGAATTCCGGTAATAGTGGCGGCCCGTGGAATCAACGGTGAGGCGGGCGAGGCGATTTCTTATCTGGGCTCAATGAATCTTGAAGTGAAAGTACTGGGCTTCGCCCTGGTGAAAAGCGATGGGGTTGAAGTAGTATTTCCGAAACCGGCTGGTCAAGAAGAGTGGAAGCGGACCATAACTGTGCCCGGGCCCAGGCCTCAGTTCGAAGAGCCTGCCTTGAAACCGGCCCCGGCCCAGCGCGAGCCGGTTGTTGTGCCGTCCGATGCCACTTCCCCTTCGGTCACTGGCCCGGCTGAGCCCGAACCGGAGCAAAATCCCTGGGCCCATACCGGGACCAAGCCCGGAGTGATGTCAGGCAAACGACCAGGAACAGAACTCGAGCCCCGGCGCAAAAAGAGGAAAGGGAAACGGAGAAATTCCTGATGACCCCCTGCTGCATTCGCGTAACTCGTGCCCAGGACCGGTGGCAGCTTGTTTCCTCCTCAGTTCAGTCCGACCAGCAACTCGACACGGTCCAGTTGGTGACCCAGGCACCGGAATTCCTCGGCATGCTGAATCCGAAACAAGGAGTACCGAGGGCCGCGATGGTCGCGCCCAACTCGTCTTCAGGCCGGGTGGTGATAGCGATTGACGACAAAGGCGGAATCCAGCTTGCCGCTTGCCCGGAGCGGGCTGACGAAGGTAAACTGTCCGCCTTGATTGGCGACCTGCTGGCAACGGGCGGCAGGTTCTGGCACCAGGGTTATGAATCCGTTGCCAAGCCGTTTGAAGACAAGCTCGGAAAGCCGCTGGCCGACCTGGTTGGGGCCCGGGTCGGGAAAGACTGGTCTCAAGATTCCTTCCGGGCCGGGGTTGAACGCAGTCTGAAACAAGGCAGGTTCCCGATTGTAGTGATTGCCCGAGAACTGAATAAAGCCCTTGAGGACATGCTTGATTACCTCGAGAACATGAACCTGAAAGTGAAGCCATTGGGTCTTGAGCATTCCAGTAACAACGGCGTGGAAATAATCCGGCCCAGGCTCCTGGGCAAGGAAGCCAGAGCTGCGGCCCGGGCCGCGACCGGCTACCGCGAGGAACCGACACCGGTGGTGACCATCTCAACAGTGAAACGTGAAGACAAAGGGCTGGACCAGTACGAGCCATTGACGAACGAGAAGGCTACTGAGAAACAGCAGGAGATTCTGGCGCGACTTGTCCGGCTTGATGACCTGGGGCTGGTGCGTCGCGGTCTTGAATACCTCCTGCCTGGTGACGAACTAAAAGAGACTTCCGAAGGCACGATTGTTGTCACGGTAGACCCGGACCGCTGGCCTTCGCCCAAGCCCGAAGAAGTCATTGTTGTTGTCAAAACCGGAATGGGCCATCTGGCCAACTATCTCGCTCTTTCACCCGAAGAAGTTGAGGAGTTCCTGAGCTCGTTACCCAGGGTGCAGCGCAAGGAGCACAAAGGTTGCCTGCTGCTGCGCGCAGCCAGCATTTATGAGGCGGGTCAGCTCGTTAACGAGCTCAAAGCGCTGAAAGAAGTCGCCCAGACCGGAGTCTAGACCAGCATCCGGTTACGTTCTGGATGCCCTGGGTGACGCCGGTTGTGCTGCGAACCAGTCAAAGGCCCCGATACGCTCAAATCCCATTCCTTTGGTCAGCCTGATTGATGCCCGGTTCTTCTTCTCAATATGAACGAACGGCTTGATTCCGCGCTTCAGGAGTCGCTGCGACAGCACAGTGCCGATAGTGCGGGCTAACCCCTGGCCCCGATAAGGTTCAAGCACATGCAGGAATCCCATTGAGCCGTCACCATGGGTCAGGGCCCAGGCAACCGGTTTACCTTTGCGCCGAATCGCACAGCAAGGGCCAACCTTGATGCGCCCCTTGATATACGTCGAGTCGCCCTTGCCGTCGTGATACGGCCAGTGCCGGGCAACAAGGAGCGAGTCTTCGGGAACCAGCGAACCAACTCGGTGCCCGCGGTAGACAGTGAGTTTCGCCGGATGTGTGAGCGCGTACATGTAGCACCGGGTTACCCAGTTGACCCGGCGCTTGCGCCGGACGTAGTCATAGACCCATGATGGCGTGGCGCAGAAGTTCATGTTCCACCAGGCCGGGATCTGGTCGAGAAGCCGTCTTGCGGCAACCCGGCTGGTTGCGAACAGTATCAGCCATCCTGCCCGGCACAGCACCACCTTCGGGCCGGCGCGGTCGTCCACCCTGACCCAGGTTGCATTGGCCCCGGCCCGGCCGAAGACGATATTGGAAATGGCCCTGGTAGCAGGTTCGTTCTCAAGTAGAAGCCTGCGGACCGGTTCCAGGTCCTGACAGATATGCACCAGTGCAAGCATAAGCCCGGCCTTTCTCCGGTCAAGCCCGCAATCTGGTTCCCAAGAACCGAAGTAGAGCCATGAATGACGCATTACGCTCAACGCTTGACGCTGGCCTCCGGCGTAATGCGTATCGTATTGCGTGAAGCGTTGTGCGTCCTGACCTGCTGGGTGACATTGCTTCTCGGCTCCAGGTCTGTTACTTGGTGCTCTTGGTGTCTTTGTGTTGAGATTCCTATATCGGTTTTCGGGTCTGGTTCAGTCATGTTGACGCCGCGCTGTTTCCGGCTAGGCTGAATTCATGAAGCCGAAACTCCTGCTTCATATCTGTTGCGCGCCATGCGCGACCGAAGTCATCAAACGGCTTCAGGATGACTACGAAGTTGTCGGGTTCTTCTGCAATCCGAATATCTATCCTGACAAGGAATACAAGAAAAGGCTGAGTCAAGTGCAGCGATTGACCACACTCATGAACATGCGGCTGGATGTGGGAGAATATGACCACGAGCGGTTCCTGGAGCTTGCTCAGGGGCTTGAAAGCGAGCCTGAAGGCGGCAGGCGCTGCCAGGTCTGCTACCGGATGCGGCTCGAGCTGACAGCTAAGAAGGGAAAAGAAAACGGCTGCTCGCTGATAGCAACAACCCTGACCGTCAGTCCGCACAAGTCTGCCTTACTTATCAACCCGATTGGACAGGAAGTCTGTGCTCAACACAGTCTTGAGTTCTTCGAGGCGGACTGGAAGAAAAAAGACGGGTTCAAGCACAGCGTCGAGCTCTCAAAAGAACTTGGGTTTTACCGCCAGGACTATTGCGGGTGCGAATCCTCGCTGCGCGGGCGGCACAACCATACGTAACAAAGAGGCGGCGCAATCGCGCCGCCTCGTGGTAATTCGTCCTTGCCCTAGCGCGAAAGAACCACTTTACCCCAGGAGTCAGCTTGCTCAGAAGACACCTGGTAGAAATAGATGCCGGACCCCACAGCCCTGCCGTCCTGGTTCCGGCCATCCCAACTGAACCGGGCGCGGCTGGCCACAAGTCGGTTCTTGGCCAGTATGCGCACCAGCCGGCCGGTGTTGTCATAGACGTGGACGCTGACAACCTGGGGCGCTCCCAGTTGCACGGAAAGCAGTGTCGTCTGTGTGAACGGATTGGGATGGGCGCGGACAAGCACACCCAGAGCCTTGGGCAGATGAGTCGGATGTTCTTCTGCTACACCAGTCACCGGTTCGACTGTTGTGTACTTGATTGCCCGGCCGGCTTCAAGCGGCGCAGCCCCACGGTGGCGAGTTCCGTTGTATAGGCACTGGATACCAATCGTCTTGCCCGGGTCCTGGATGCCGACGGTGTTTGCAGTGTAGTTGTTGGCGGTGAGATACTGGGCCACGAATACGTTGTTGCCGGTCGGGGTTGCCACTGTGGTGTCGTACAGCACCAGTTCGAAACAGTCCCAGCACGTCCGTGAGTCGTAATATGGAATGCTGTCGTACTCGACGACAAAGCGGTGATTCGCGGCGTCGTGATACCAGTAGACATGCCCCTGGCCATTGTAGCCGGGATACAGGTCGTCCCAGTTGACCGCAATCACGCCCGACGGAGCCGAGGCATTCGGCAGCGATGTGTTGGTATAGTTGGTCCGGGTGCAGCTACCCGGGCAGACCCAGCCGTCGGCACTGACCGTGAGCTGGGTGGACTGCTGTCCGTAGTACTGGAACGGTCCGAATCCTGAAGGCAGGTCTATAGTGACAACAGCGTCGTTGTTAGGAAAGGAAATCATCGTGCCTTGGGTTCTGATTTCGACCCACTCGAACACCGGATGCTCTGAATAGGTCGTATCAACATCGTCGTAAGCCCAGTAAAGCGGGGGCTGGCGCGGTCCGTCCGGTATCGGGTCAAACGCCCGGAGTTCGCCTATGATAACGACAAACGCAAAGGTGTCGGCATACCCGCTGGCATCAAACAGCAGGGTGCACGGTATCGGAGTTTCGATCGGTATCGAAGCGTCGACATGCACCGCAAAAGGGTCGGACGCGTTGGTGCGGGTGGAACCGGCGGGAATCGTGCCATAGCTCGCGGCTGAGTCGGTTATGACAAACAGCGGGTTGCCGGACCTGAGCCGGGTGAAAACACTATCGGCTGGCTCGTTGCCGGCATTGCGCAGGGCGACAATCAGCTCGCCGTCCTCGCCCGGGTCGAGCCGGCCGTTGTTGTTCCCGCCCGGAGGGCTGTCAATCACTACATGGCTCTGATACAGGACCCACGGACCGGGTGCCTGGTTTATCAGTGAGATATCGTCGGCGAAGACCTTCGCCTCTGTATGACCGCCCCCTCAACCGCTTCGACCGGTGCCGTAGCTTTCAAGGTAGCCGGAAACCTTGGCGATATCTGCCGGATTGACACCGGAAAGATGGGTCAGCTCATCCACGAGCAGGAACCCGTAATCCTCCCAGTTGCTACTGGTCACCACGATTAGATGCTGAGTTGACGTATTCTGCAGGTTGCAGTTCGGGGTCTTGTTGATAATCACCGTCTTGCCCAGCGCAACTCCGCTCGCGTTCTGGTATTCAAGGACGACTGCCGAGTAGGCGTAGTACCCTGTTCCTGACAGGTGGGTGGCTTCAAGCTTGGCCGAAGCCGAGAACTGCAGGTCGGTGTTGGGAACATCAACGGTCTGACGGATTCGGGCATAATACCGGTCATACTTGCGCACGTACGCTTCATAGTCAGGGTCTGGATGATGACCTGTTGAGCAATTGACAGCCCAGTTGCCCTGGTTGTTATCATGCTCAATTGTCCAGAAGTCCAGGGAATCCTCAAAGTCCCCATTCTGAAACAGCTCCTGACTGAAGCCGACGCACAAGAAAATCGGCAAGAGAAACAGAACGTACTTTCTCATTGCAACTCCTTTCGATTCCTGTTCAGTAATTCTGCGTTTCTTTCCCGCAGTGTCAAGTGCCAAGGCGCTGCTGAAAGAAAGAGGGGGCGATGCCGCTCTGTATCGCCCCCTGACTTCTCGGGTCTTCAGCTAGCGCGAAAGAACCACTTTGCCCCAGGATTCGGACCCGATTGAGCTGAGCCGGAAAAAGTAGATACCGGATGCCAGTGCCTGGTTGTTGCTATCGCGGCCGTCCCAGGCAAATCGGGCATGGCCTGTAACCAGGCGGTTCTGAGCCAGAGTCCTGACCAGCCGGCCGGTGTTGTCATAGACGTGGACGCTGACAATCCGCGGTGTTGCCAGTTCCACAGACAACATCGTTGTCCGGGTGAACGGACTGGGCCGGGCCCGGAGGGTTATGCCCGAAGTCCGGGGCAGGAAAGCCGGACTTTCCTCGGCCATGCCGGTTGGTGGTCCGTTGAATCCGACCACTTTGAGAATCCGGTTGTTGCCACCGGTGTTGTCTTGCATGATTGTCACCCAGTAGTTGCCGTCGCGCGGGTCGTACTCAATGCCGCGCATGTTCCAGTCCGTGTTCGGAAACTGGTGGCTGTTGATGATTGCGCCCGTAGTCCGGTCCAATTCATACATGCAGCAACTGTCAAGCCCGGTGCCGCCGGCATTGAACCAGGTGTACATATTAATCAAGGAAGGCGGATTGGTCGGGCAGCCCGGGTCCAGGGCCAGGCATCTGGTTCCGTAATTGCCGGTCAAGGGATGGGTGATGGTGTCGAGGATGTTGCCGAGCGTGTCGGTAATCCAGATGCGCTGGGGCAGAGCACCAGGGCCGCGCCGGTCCGTGATGTAGATTTTCTGGCCGTGCTCATAATCCTCAGCGATGCCGATCGGATAGTCGCACCATGGTATGTTGAACGAATGGACGACCGTGCCGGTCGAGGTGATTTTGTACACCTTCTTGCTCGGGTTGGCCACCACCCAGAATGTGTTGTCGCATCCGCAGTAAGTGATCCCGGTGCAGGAATCCTCAGGTGCAGGTATCGTGCCGCACGCAGTCAGCAGGCTGTCTGAGGAGTACTTGTAGATGACTGATTGCATGAAATGGGCGCAGTAGAGCAGGTCATTGTCCGTGTCATAGGCAAGACCATACAGGCCCCAGGCCGTGGGCATTCCCGGGCAAACCTTGGGTCCCCAGACAATATGACCGGGTGGAAGCGGTTGCTCGCCCACCTGGAGCCTGAGAATATATGTCCAGTCGTGAGCCCAGTTGTCCGAATGCACCAGCAGGGTGCAGGACACGATGGTTCCCGGTGGTATGGCACCACCGGCTGAAGCCGCAAACCGGTCCGCGTTATTGGTGCGGGTGGAACCGGCCGGAATCGTGCCGTAGTCTGATGTCGAATCGGTTATGACGAACTGCGGATAGCCCGAACGCAGCTTGGCTGTCACATTCTCGGCTTGTTCGTTGCCGGCGTTGCGCAGCGCCACGATAAGCTGGCCGTTCTCGCCCGGGTCAAACCGGCCGTTTGCATTACCTCCGGGCGGGCTGTCAATTACGGTTGTGCTCTGGTAGATTACTAAGGGGCCTGATGTTCCAACTATCAGTGAAATGTCATCGGCGAAGACCTTCGCCTCGGCATGACCGCCCCCTCAGCCGCTGCGGCCGGTGCTGTAGCTCTGCAGGTATACGCAGACCTTGGCTACATCGCTCGGATTGACCCCGGAAAGATTGCCAAGCTCGTCCGCAATGTTGAACTCATAATCCTCCCAGTCGGTGCTGGTCACAACGATAAGATGCTGGGTCGGCGTGCTCTGCAGATTACAGTTCGCGGTCTTGCTGATTATCATGGTTTTGCCCATCTCAGTGCCGGACGCATCAAGGTATGCCAGGATAACGGTCGCATAAGCGTAGTACCCGGTTCCGGAAATGTGTCTGGAATACAGCTTGGCCGACGCGGAAAAATCCGCATTGGTAGTAGGCATATCAACGACCTGCTTTATTCTAGCGTGGTAACGGTCGTACTTGTACACGTATACTTCGTAGTCAGGGTCAGGATGGTGGGTTGTGCTTCGACTCACCTCCCAGCTTCCCTGGTTATGGTTGGTCTCGGTTGTCCAGAAGTTCAGGGCATTTTCAAAGTCCCCATTCTGAATTAACTCCTGGCCCAAACCGATGACCAGGAACATCGGCAGCAGGAGCAGGACATACTTCTTCATTCGACCTCCTTTTACGCCCATTTACTGTAAGACTTCTTTTGGCGGTGTCAAGCATCAATTGCAGCCGGTCGAGCGACTATGGCGACCCACCGCCTGCTCATCAGGACCTCCGCGTTCAGACCTCAACTTCAATGTCTCATCCTCTGGCTCGTTTGACATCGAGTCATCTCTCCTTTATGCTTTCGGTCGATGGGAATGGCCAATCTGATCGCCTTGGAATTCTCCGTTGTCAATCAGGACTCAACCCTGGGACAGACCAGGCTCAGCCAAAGGAGGTAGAAATGAAAAAGCTGGTTCTTATAATAGGCCTCGTCGTGGCCTTCTGCTCTGCAGATAGTCTGAACATGAAACGAATCGGCTATTGGCACAGTACCGGTGGAAATGCCCGTGGTGTTCACACCCTAGGTGAATATGCCTATGTTGCTGCCGACAACGGCGGCCTATGGATAATCGACATATCCAGCCCTGCTCATCCGGATAGAATAGGCTCCCTGCGGTTTTCAACCGCCATGGACGTGCATGTAAGAGACACCCTGGCTTACGTTGCCTCTTACATGACTACCGGGTTCAGGGTAATCAATGTCAGCAAACCAACCTCACCCAGTCAGATTGGTAGCTGCGACACACCTGGACAGGCAAGGGGAGTCTTTGTTTCAGGCGACTACGCCTATGTTGCCGACACCCGTGAAGGCGTACGGATAATCGATGTCACAAACCCTTCAGAGCCTCGAGAAGTCGGTCATTATGCCACACCCGGTCATGCCTGGAGGGTATGGGCTAGCGACACATTCGCCTATGTGGCCGACAATCAGGGCGGATTGCGAATACTGAGCATCGCTGACCCGGAACACCCCTATGAGATTGGTTTCCATCTCACTTCGGGCCAGGTCCTGGACGTATTCGTCTCAGACACTCTGGCATACATAACCGACATAATAGGCTTGCGCATCATCAACATCTCCAACCCAAGGAACCCCACGCCAATCGGCTCTGTGAGCGCACCCGGACAATCCTTTCTGGCCGTGAAGGTCTTGGGCAATCTGGCATACGTTGCCGCTGATGGACAGGATGATTGCAGTATGCGGGTAATTGACTGCTCTAACCCGACTAATCCGATGGAAGCCGGCTATTATGATGTGCCCGGCTTCTCAGCCGATGTCAGTGCTTCAGGAAACTATGGGTATCTGATTTCCAACAGCCTTTCGTTCCACGTGCTGGAATACTGCAGCGCTGGCATTGACGAGAATGCCAAAGAACCCGGTCTCGGATTCAGGTTGGCTCAGAACCGCCCGAATCCATTCTCCCGGGTGACAACCATCAGATACCAGTTGTCACGTTCTGCCCACACCCTTGTCAGGGTCTGCAACACAGCCGGCGAGGTGATCAGGACACTGGTTTCAGAGCCACAGAAACCCGGCTGTCACACAGTCTTCTGGGATGGCAAGGATGAAACCGGCAAAGCGATGTCAAGCGGCATCTACTTCTGCCAGCTCCACACCGGCAATCGCGCAACTGCCAAGAGGATGATTCTGGCCAGATAGCCCCTGGCGAATCAGGAGGATTTCCCGGAACACCTCCCGTATTCCTTGCGATACGACAGCCGACCGCTGGAGGCATTCCGGTATCTGATGGTCGTAACTGGTCGTTCTCATCCTTCATCCTTCATCCTTTGGTTGACACCAAGCCATCTCTCCCTTATGCTGGCGGGTGATGGAAACTAACGACTCCGGCAACCGGCCGACTACGCCCGACCGGCCGGATGATTGACCGTAAATGAGAGGCAGGAGATGAAGTTCGACGACCACCTGCCGCCACCCAGCCGGCACGACGCTGTGTTTGTGCCACATATCCGGCCGGCCACCATGGGAGACCTGGACCGCTGCGTCCGGAGCCTGCTTGCGGCCGAGTGGAACGCACCCGACTCGCCCATCCGGCTGCGCAACGACCTGTCGCTGGACGACGTCAAACAGGCTCGCTTCTTCGACCAGACCCGGCTGTTCCTGCAGCTCTTGACCGAAAACAAAGGCGCGCCGCTTACCGCAGCCGGCAACCTCAACCGCGCCTACGTGGCGCAGATGGTCGAGCGCATGGACTGGCCGCGTCAATACATGAAGCGGTTCGAACGACTGCGCATGAAGAAAGTGGACGAGGCCGACGTCTCTCCGCTCAACATCATCCGCGTCGTATGCGAATGCGGGTATCTCGTGACCCGGCGCCGGCACCGGATGTACGCAACCCGCAAAGCCCGCGCCCTGTGCGAAGATGCCCTGGCCGGCAGTCTCTATCACCACCTGTTTGTCGCGTTCTTCCAGAGCTTCAACCTCGACTACCTGTCCGGGTTCCGCGAAACGCCACTGGTCCAGGACTCAATCGCGGTCATCCTCTGGCGGCTGTCGCTCGTGGCCGACGACTGGATTGCCGTCACCCGCCTGCCCGAGCAGGTGCTGCTCAACCAGGTCCGCGAACAGATAGCCAAGACCTTCCCGTCTCCGTACATGTCCGACCAGGACGCATGGATACTGAACTTCCACGTTCTCGAACCGCTGGAATGGTTCGGATTGCTGGAAAACGATGCGCCGGACGACGAACCGTTCCACCGGCACGAAAAGATGAGGTTTCGCAAGACCTCGCTCTTCGACCGGTTCATGCGCTTCGAATGCGAATTAAGGGGACACAATACGTAATTCGCTGGCCGTAGACCGCGAACCGCTGACAGCGGAAAGAATTCAAGGGTTCTAGGATTCAAGGGTTCTAGAGCAAACTCTCCCCTTGGCGCTCTTGGCGGCCTTGGCGGTTTCGCCTCTTGCCTTCTGCCTTAACGGAGTTGACAGCCAGGATTGGCTTACTACCCTTTGACCATAATGAGCGAAAAGAGCAAAGACCATAAGCATAAGCTCGAACCGGACACCAG
>JAUWNN010000105.1 GCA_030612625.1 Caldifarciminota bacterium | reverse complement strand
GGCGAACCTGCTACTGAAGATCGCGTATGCTGTGTGGCGAGACCGGAGCAATTACAATGAAGACCGTCACTTGGCTCAAATCATGCGCCACCGTATGAGGCTAACATCAAGCTCTGTTTGACATAGTGAGTCTTTGTGTTTCTATTCGGTTCTCAGGTGTTACCTGTCTGCTTGACATCGGCACAGGTCAAAATAGAATGCCGCTATGGAACCAGCGTTGGAAATAGCACGCATCGCCAAGCACGAAGGCAAGAAGGTCGCGCTCAAAGGCTGGGTGCACAATAAACGCTCTTCAGGCAAAATAAGGTTTGTGCTGTTGCGCGACGGCACCGGTATCATCCAATGCGTCTTTCTAAAGGAGCAGGTTCCGGAACAGGCGTTCGAGCTGGCCGACTCAATAACCCAGGAATCTTCAGTGGAGATATCCGGCACAGTACGCGAGGACAAACGCTCACCCGGCGGGTATGAACTCTCCGGCAGTGATTTGAAGCTCATCTCTCTGGCCGAGCCCTATCCGATTACTCCGAAGGAACACGGGGTTGATTTCCTGATGAAGCACCGCCATCTCTGGCTGCGGTCTCAGCGCCAGTTCGCCATTCTGCGCATCCGAAGTGAACTAATCAAGGCGTTCCACGACTTTCTGGACGACAGCGGGTTCATCCTTTGCGATACCCCGATTCTGACCCCGGCTGCGTGCGAAGGCACAACAACGCTGTTCAATGTGGACTATTATGGCGAGCCGGTCTTCCTGACTCAGTCGGGCCAGCTCTATAATGAGCCGCTCTGCGCCGCACTGCGCAAGACCTATTGCCTCGGCCCGACCTTCCGGGCCGAGAAGTCCAAAACCCGGCGTCACCTGACCGAGTTCTGGATGCTCGAGCCTGAAGTGGCGTTCCTGGACCTTGAGGGATGTATGGACCTGGCCGAAAACCTTGTCGCCTATGCGGTCGGGCGCGTGCTCGAACGCAGGAGTCCGGAACTGGGAATACTCGAGCGCGACTTATCCAAGCTCGAAGCGGTGAAGAAACCGTTCCCGCGCATCACTTACACCAAAGCGGTCGAGTTGCTCAAATCAAAAGGCAGGAACCTGAAGCCCGGTGATGACTTCGGGGCCGAGGACGAAACCATTCTAGGCCAGAGCTTTGACCGGCCGGTCCTGGTCCACCGCTACCCGGCCCCAGTCAAAGCGTTCTATATGAAGCGCGACCGGTCTGACCCGAACCTGGCCCTGGCCGTTGACATGATTGCACCCGAAGGCTACGGCGAAATAGTCGGCGGAGGCCAGCGCGAAGACGACCTGAAAGAGCTGGAAAAGAGAATCAAAGAACATGACCTGCCAAGACAAGCATTCGAATGGTATCTGGATGTTCGGCGCTACGGTTCTTTCCCCCACTCAGGCTTTGGCCTGGGAATCGAGCGCACCGTAGCCTGGATTTGTGGAGTCCACCATATCCGGGAGACCATTCCGTTCCCGCGTATGCTTGAGAAAATCTATCCCTAGAGGAGGATATGATGCCGGAAGAGAAAGTCGGTATAGTCACCCACTACTTCGGCAAGGTAGATGTCGCCATAGTCAAGGCCACCGACGGCGAGCTGGCCATAGGTGACACTATCCACATCAAAGGCCACACGACCGACCACACCCAGAAGGTCGAGTCGATGCAGGCTGAGCACGAACAGATTGACAGGCTTAAGAAAGGACAGGAGGCCGGGCTCAAAGTCGGGGTTCACGCCCATGAGCACGACGAGGTATTCAGAGTAACCGATTGAAACCTCGAACCGGCCCGCAGCAATAGAAAGGAGAAGTATGGCACGAAGCAGTACTAAGATAAAGCGGCTGCGCCATCGCTGGGCACTGAAGAAGAAACGCCGCGAGGAGCGCAAGAAAACTGCGCCCCAGCAGGCAAGCGGCACCCGGGCCAAGACCGTGAAATCAACCAGCGAATAGGTAGAAGCCCGAAAAGCCCCGTTGTCCAGAAAGCTCTTTCTCGCGCCTTTCGGCGCTCACAATGCTACCGAACGACTGCTGGAACAGGCGCTGAGACTCTGCCCGGAACCGGCCCGGATTCTCTATCTTACACCAAGCCCGCGCAAACTCCGTGACACCCAACTCCGATTCGCCCGGCTCGTCAGGCAGGCCGCGTTTATCCCACCAACTTTTGCCACTGCCCGTCAGCTTGCGCGCGACCTCCACGAACTGTACGGCAGAACGCGGCGTTTCCCTGCCGAGCTCAAGCCCCTGCTCATCCGGCGGCTCCTGCCCGATACAGGCCCGAAACCGACTATCGGCTATGCCCGGGCCGTCAGCGGCTTCATCAGGGAAGTCAAAGCCTACGTCCCCCCTGACCAACTTGGTGACCTGCCCGACCGCTTCTCAGAATGGCTGGCCGGACATACGACCCCGCTCTGCCGCGCACTCGAAGCGCTCGATACGCTCAACCGGTACCAGGCTGAGCTTGACCGGCACGGCTGGTCTGACGACGAAGACATCGTGCTTGAAGCGGCCCGGCACATCACCGACACGTTCAAGCCGCCCAGGGTTCTGATTCTTGACTCTTTCATCGCGCCCAGCGCAATTGAGCAGACATTGCTGGCCGCGCTTATCGAATCGGCCGAAACAACGCTTGCCCTGGGGTACGAAGGTAAGGAACAAAGCGACTACCGCCTTGCCACCCGCTTCCGCACTTTCCTTGACAAACTGGGTGGGTTTGAGCACAAGCGCATTGAACCAGGACCGGACCGGCCGGCTCACAGCCTGTTCTCATTCCCAAGCATGGAAGACGAAGTCACAGGCATCGCCCGCCATTTGCGCACCTGCGAGAATCTTTCCGACACTGTTGTCGCTTTCCCGAACCTCACCACATACGCGCCGCTCGTCCGGCGCATCTTCGGTCAGTACGATATTGGCTGCACCACTTACCCTGACACCGGGCTGGCATCTTCTCCCCCGGTCGTTGCAGTGCTTGAGTTGCTGCGCGCGCTCGATACCGACTACGAACGGGTCGCAACTACGGCCGCGTTCAGCTCACCGTACCTGCCCGGCCTGCTCGGCCTTCCCGCTGATGCGACGCCTGACGCGCGCGACCCCTCAGCAGCCGCGCTTAATTACTACTCGCGCCGGGCCGGCATCATCAAAGGCCGCGCCAACTGGGAGAACATCGCGGCCCGAATCAGCGCAGCCCAGGACCGGGAACCTGGCGAAACCGAAGCCCGACTGGTCAAAGAACTTGAGTCCCGGCTGCGTAAAGGAATCAAAGCCACACGTTCCCTGGCCCGGTTGGGCCGGACCCTGGGCCACCGGGCACGCGCACTCAAGGAGCTTCTCGGACGCCTGGACTTCTACCCCGAGCCGGTTGCCGACCAGGACCAGAACGACATCCTGCTCAAAGACCGAAAGAAGCTGTACGACATGCTTGATTCCATCTTTGAGTTCGAGGTGGATTTCGGCCCGGAACCATCGAGCGTAAACGACTTCTGTAAAACAATCCGCTATCTTATCGGCACTGCGCGGTCTGAACAGAACCCGGCCCTGCGCGGCGTCCTTGTCGTAAACCTGGATGAAACCCTGGGCCTGCACCCGGCCCATGTCTGCCTGGGCGGGCTCACCGAAACAAACCTGCCGGGCACTTACGCATCAGACCCGATACTGCCCGACTCGGTCCGGGTGAAGCTTGGTATGCCTGGCATTGACTGGCACCGCGACTGGCAGCGGTTCCACCTGGCCCGGTCCATCGAAGCGTCTTGCGAGCCGCCGTTCCTCTGCTTCCACGACACGGACCAGGGCAGACCGGTCCTGCCCACCCCGTTTCTTCAGCTTGCGGTGTCCGCTCCGGCCGACACCGGGGTCATCTACGCGCCCATCGAGCAGCAGCTTGATGCGGGCCAAAGCCAGGCCCGGCCGTTTGCCGAAACCGGCCGCACCGTGGACTTCAGCTCGGACAGCCAGGTCCTGAACGAACTGCTGGGCCGGTTCGGCCCGGCTCGGCCTATCGCGGTCACCGGCATCGAAAGCTACCAGGCCTGCCCGTACCGGTTCTATCTCGAGCGCGTGCTCAGGGTTGACTCACCGCCTGAACCGCTTTATGAAATCGACGCCCTGCAATGGGGCTCGGTCATTCACCGCACCCTTGAGCAGCTCTATGCCCAGGGTCCGCTTCCGCCTTCGGCCGTCCGCGCTGCCGCGCTCAAGGCCCTGGACCACACTCTGGCCCAGGTCCGGCTGCCGACATTCTGGGCCCAGGTAACGCGCCGCGTGTTCGACAACCTGTTGCCCGCTTTCGTGGCCTGTGAAGAGCAACTGCGCGCTGACGGATTCGAGCCGGTGCGGACCGAAACGTCCGTGTCCGGCACAGTCGCGCCCGGCATCCTCATCAAAGGCCGGCTCGACCGTGTTGACGCAAGTCCTGATTCCTTGCGGGTGCTTGACTACAAAACCGGCTCTGTTGCAGGGTTCAGCGCCAAGGCGGTTGTCAAAGACCACACCCATGTCCAGCTTCCGCTCTACGCCGAGCTCGTGCGCGGCCAGAACCCGGAACGCCGGATAGACAACATGGGCGTGTACAGCCTGCGCGACCCGCGCGTCATCTGGCTTGCCACCAGCAAATTCACAGCCGGCCAGCTCATCCAGGCCGCGCTTGAAACCACAACCGAAGCGGTTGACTCTATCCGCTCGGGCCGGTTTCCGGCCGAGCCTGCGGACGACCGCTTCTGCCGCTATTGCGACTACGGGTACACCTGCGGCCGGCCCAGGCCCGAAGGAGACCGGTAGATGCGGGCCCGGCTTCGGAATCAAGTCGTGTTCGCGCCCGCGGGCTCGGGCAAGACCGAACGCCTGAGCCGGCGCTATATCGAGCTCCTGGAAGCCGGTGTCAAACCGGAGCGAATCCTCACCCTTACTTTCACCGAAAAGGCCGCGGCCGAAATGAAAGAACGTATCTTCGAGCGGCTGGCCCAGGAGAATCCGGACCTGCACCGCTACCTGCGCGAGAACGTGCTCAGACTGCGCATCTCCACTATCCACTCCTTCTGCCTTGCGCTCCTCAAGCGGTTCGCGCCTGCGCTCGGACTGGACCCGCGCGTCGAAGTGCTGCCCGACGCAACCGAACTCTGGACCGCAACCAAGTACGACACGCTCATGCACATTGCAGAACAGGAAACCGGCTCAGAAGCGCACAAACTGCTGATGAACCTTGTCACCCAGGACCAGGTCCAGGCCTGGCCCCATCTCTCAAAGCTGTTCGACAGTTTCTTCGACAAAAGGGTCGGTATCGCGCGCGCGCGCCTGAATGAACTCGACACCGCGCAACTTGCAGAACTGACCCAGGGCCTGCGCGACCATCCGCTCGGCACGAAGTTCCCGGACTATCAACTGCTGTTTCCCCAGGAGTACACGCCCGAGACGGCCGCACCGGTCCTGGACCGGCTCGAAGAGCACCGCTCCCTGTTCCTTACCAAGTCGGGCACTCCGCTTAAAAGGGGCTGCAACGACGAAGAACGCGCCTGGAATACCGAGCTTGTCCGCTACCGAGACCTGTTGCGCACCATGCTCTGGTATCATCAATTCGGAAGGTCTTTCGCGCTTTTCCGCAGCCACTTCCTTGCTGCGTATGACCGGGTCAAGCGCGAATCCGGCCAGGTGGACTACGACGACATGGAATACCTCGCGCTCCATCTGCTGACCACCAATCCCGAATGGCAGAACATCCTCTATGCGTTCGACGAGCAGACCGACCACCTGCTGGTCGACGAGTTCCAGGACACAAGCTTTCTCCAGTGGGGCATAATCGACAAGCTCACCGAAGAGTGGCGCTCGGGCAAAGGTGCCAAAGCCGACCTTGAGGTCGAGCCGACAATCTTCATTGTGGGCGACGACAAACAGTCCATCTACATGTTCCGCGACGCCAAAGTCGAAGTATTCGCGACCGCTGCTAACCAGCTTGAGAAATGGCTCGGCACTGACCAGCTCGAACGGATTCAGCTTGAGAACAACTTCCGCAGCCTCCAGGCAATCATTGACTTCAACAACGAACTGTTCTCAAAGCTGATGGATGCCGGGCCCAAGTCAGAACCCTGGCAGACCCGATACGCCGCTTTCAAGCGCGGCCGTGAGAACAAAACCCTGGGCCGGGTGGAAATTCTGCTCGACCCGCTCCAGGCCAGAGTAGCCGAGCGCCGGGCCCGGGACGCGGCAAACATCGCCCGCCGCATCAAAAGCCTGGTCGGCCAGTTCCAGGTGTTCGACCCGGACCGGAACGAAGCTGCCCGGGCCTGCGCTTTTGGCGACATCGCCATCCTGATCCGCAGCCGCACCCACCTGGCTGCAATCGAACAAGCCCTGCGCGACGCCGATATCCGGTTCATTGTCATCGGCGGCACCGGGTTCTACTCAGAGCCCGAAGTCCGCTACCTGGAGGCCCTGGTCAAAACCCTTGCCGACCCGGCCGATGACATCGCGCTCTATGCCACCCTGCGCGGCCCGGTGTTCAACATCCCGGAGCGCGAACTGTTCCTTGCCAACTCGGGCGGCGGCCTGTTCCTCTGGGACCGGGTCCGCACCCACGCGCAACAAGGCACCCCGCTTGCCCAGGCGGTTGAGAACATCGAGAAGTGGCGGCAGCAGGTCCATTGCGAGCCTCTGGCCCGGGTCCTCGAACATGCGCTTGCCGAACGTGAAACATGGCGCACTTTCTGGGAACCCCAGCGCCTTGCCAATGCGCGCAAGTTCCTGTCGCTCATCGAAGCGCGCGAAGCCGGGGGCGAACATCCGCTCCGCATCCTCAAAGCGCTCGAACAAGCCGGCCCGAACGAACCCAAAGCCGATGTCCGGGCCGCGGGATATGATGCGGTTCAGGTCCTGACTATCCACTCGGCCAAAGGGCTCCAGTTCCCGGTCGTGTTCGTGCCCGGGCTGGACCAGGACATCAGACCGGCCCGAGGCAGCGGCGACCCGCTCGTCATCGAAGAGACCGGCCCGGACCAGGTTGTCGTATCCTGGATACCGGACTCCTCGGTGCGCAAACAGAACCAGTTCCACGCCCGCCACCAGCAAAAGCAGCTCGAAGAAGAAAAACGGGTGCTCTATGTAGCCTGCACCCGGGCCCGGGATGGCCTGTTCCTCACCGGCATCTGGAACCCGAAAGTCCTTGAGAAAACCCGGCTCGAATGGCTCATCCGATGCCTCGGGCTCAAGCAGGAAGCAGACCGCTTTGCCCTCGACACCGAAATCCCGGGCGTTGTATGCATCAGCCCGGGCGACATCCCCGCACCTGTTGGTCCGGCCGCGCGGCCCGCAAAGAAGAAACGAACCCGCATCGAAATCCGCAAACCCGAACCTCCGGCTCCGCCCCTGGTCCGGCCCATCACCCGCAACATCTCTCAGGACTACCACCGCCACTCGGACGACCTTATCGGGCTCGGTGAAATCATCCACCGCGTGCTCGAACAAATCTCCAATCGGTCCCTGACCCCTGGGCCCGAACACCTCACGCCCGAAATCCGCCGCCTGCTCCGTTTGCACGGCCTTGCTTCCCCCTCAGCTCAACCCTCTCCCACCCATCCTATTCCCTCTCCCTTGACCGGAGAGGGTAAGGGTAAGGGTGAAGGTCAAAGTGAAGGTGACAGATTGATTCGCATCGTTCTCAAACAAATTGAAGCGCTGAAAACCACCCCGGAAATCTGGGAGATTATTGCGCCCAGGCCTGACGCCCGGGCCGAACTCCCGATAATGTACTCAGACGGCTCCACGCTCTGGTCCGGCCGGATTGACCGCATCATCGAAACCGAGAACGAAATCCGCATCTACGACTACAAAACCTTTCCGGTCAAACAAGGAGAAATCGATAACCTGACCCGCGAATACCACCAGGCCCAACTCCGCCACTACGCCGCAGCCATGCGCCGCATGAAGCCGAACAAAAAGGTCTCAACCTACATCATCTTCACCGCCCTGCCCAGAATCATCCGAACCGGGCAGTCCGGCTAGAAACCGAGAACTACAACGGTGCCGCCGGTCGCAATGTACACCCGGTTACCCTCTGGTGAAACCGCCATGAAACCCGTATACCCGACATCTTCTATCGCAACAGAATGCACCACCGTATTGTCTGAAGCACGGATGACAGAAATGAGCCCGTCGTTGTCCCTGTCCGGGCCACTGACATACACATACCTGCCATCAGGCAGCACCGCCACACTCCAGGCGTCTCCTTCGACAGTAACCGAATCCACGACCACATTGTCCGAAGTCCTGATAACCAGAACCTTGTCGTTGCCCGCGACATACACGTGCTCACCATCAGGCGATGCGGCCACGCCAAGTGGGCAAATATCCAGCGGTACAGTATTTACGACTGCATTGTCCGAAGTGCGAATCACCAACACACGACATTCGCCACAGGAAGCCGCATACAAGTACTCACCGCTGGGTAAAGATGCGAGAGTGACATACTCCACCCACTCACCAACTGGAATACTGTCAACTACCGTATTGTCCGAAGTGCGGATGACGAGAATATGGCTGGTGTCTTCAGAGCAGGCCACATACACATACCGGCCATCAGGCAGCACCGCTATCCCTGACGGCTCGGAAAACCCGGGCACGCTGTCCACGACCGTGTTGTCAGAAGTCCGTATAAGCGCCACTTGCTCATCCTGATACCACGTGGCATACACGTACTCGCCGTTGGGCAGAGCGACCACATTTCTGAAAGTGCTCCACGCGCCCTGCTCTCCCATTGATATCGTTTCCACAACCTCATTGCTCCTGGTGTCGACCACAGAAACGAGCGGTGCATAAACATGGCCTGTATAAATGCGCTCACCATTGGGCAGAATCGTCATACCGAAGATATCGTCCTCTACCGGAATCGTCGCCACGATGCGATATGGGAAATCCTTTGAGATGCTGATTGTGCGGCCGTCCGACCAGAGCGAAACCGCATCGTCCGGGTCTTTGGCCCGGCCCCTTATCTCATAGCTGCCGACTGAATCCCACGAATGGGACATCGCAATCCGGACCCCACCCGGTCTGAAATCGCTCCAGGAAGTATCGCCGTCGCCCCACTCAAGCCGCAACGCAACGCTGTCTCCATCCGGGTCGGTCGCTGAAGTCGTGAACGAATAGCTGCTGTCAATGAACCCGGAACAAGGCCCGTCCGGTGGCTGCGGCGCATCGGGCCGATGGCCCCGCCTGCATCCCGAAGAACCTGCGACAATCAGGGCAGAAACAGCAAACAGAAGAAAACGAACGGACTTCACACTTCCTCCTCATCTCAGCATAGGCCAAAGCAGGATTCTGTCAACCGGTATCCGCATTCTGCTGACCGCGTGCCGCTACCCGCCTGCAACGGAAGATTGCCGCAGTCGCTTCGCTCCTTCGCAATGACAGCAGGGCTCTGCGGTTCTGCATTCTGCACTCTGCATTCTGACTTCGCCCCTTCGTGTTCTTTGTGCCTTGGTGTTTGGATTCTGTGGTTTTGGCATTTGGCCTTTGGCTTTTGACTTCTTCCTTCTTGTGTTCCTTGTGTCTTCGTGTTTAAATTCCCCCTTGGCGGTAGAGATCCGCTGTCCGCCTCCCGCCTGTTTCGGGCTGTTACCTTTCGGCTTTCAGCCGATTAAGGCCCGACCGGGGCCGTGATGCTGAATACCCCGTAGCGAATCGCTTCGAGAACCGACTGGGACAGATCTCACCCAGCCTTGCGCAGTTCACGCAACCGTGCTCCGAACTCTTT
>JAUWNN010000288.1 GCA_030612625.1 Caldifarciminota bacterium | reverse complement strand
CTTTCTCCTGCTCCTTCGTTCTCGGGTTTCGAGGTCGAGTTCAAAGCGATGGAGTTCCTGACGACCGTGGACAAGCTCGATGTGAAAGTGGTGCCGAACCCGTATCTGGTGCGCAACGAATGGGAGCGCCATCCTGACTTCCGCAAGCTTAAGTTCATCAATCTCCCCGGCAAGTGTACCATCCGGATATACAACCTTGCCGGTGACCTTATCAAGACCCTGCATCATGACGAGACCAATCCTGACATCGGCGGACTGCCGAACCAGTACGGCGGGGATGAGGACTGGAACCTTCTGAACGAGAACGAGCAGAAGCCGGCACCGGGAATCTTCATATTCCATGTCGAATCTGACCAGGGCTCCCAGGTGGGCAAGTTTGTGGTAATCCATTAGGAAGGAGGCGACGAAATGAAACAGACGAAACGACCAATCAGTATCTTGATGAGCTTGGCCCTTCTTGGGGCAATCTTCGTCGCTCCGAGCTGGGCCGTCTTCACCAAAATCGGGATGGCCGGCCTGCCTTTTCTGAAAATCGGCGTGGGCCGGTCCACCGGCATGGGCGATGCCTTTGTCGCGATTGCTGATGACGCTACCGCGGCCTACTGGAATCCGGCCGGCCTGGCACTGCTGGACCGACGTCAGGCCGTGGTTAACCACATCGACTGGATTGCCGACATCAGTCACGAATTCGTGTCAGTGGTGATGCCGACCCGGTCCGGCAACTTCGGTCTGAATGTGACTGCGCTGTCGCTGGGTGAGTTCGAAGAGACCACGATTGACGAGTACCAGGGAACCGGACGCTTTTTCACCGGCACGGACCTGGCAGTCGGGCTTTCTTATGCCCGGATGTTCACTGACAAGCTGGCTTTCGGGCTGTCGGCCAAGATGGTTTCCGAGAAAATCTGGGACGTCGGGTGCAGTGGCGCTGCATTCGATTTCGGCGTGCACTACAACACCGGCTGGCGCAACCTCAGGCTGGCGATGGCGATTGTCAACTTCGGCCCGGACTTGCGATACAGCGGCAGCCAGTTGGATTTCACCAACAACCCGGACTGGAAATGGCCCTGGACAAGAGAGCCGATTCCGGCCACTTATCTGACCGAGACCTTCCCGCTGCCGGTGATTTTCCGGTTCGGTCTTGCCTACGACTTCCTGCGAACTGAGCACTCCTATCTGGCCGGGGCTGTTGACTTGAACCACTACAACGATGTCAACGAGAAAGTGAATATCGGTTTTGAGTACAACTACCGGCCGCTCTTCCTTCGGGCCGGGTACGTTGCCAACACTGATATGAACTATGCTGAGGACCTGGGTTGGAAAACCGGGCTTTCAGCCGGAGTCGGGTTCAAGGTTGAGCCGACCAGTAGTCTGGGGCTCAGCCTGGACTACAGCTACCGCGACCTTGCACGGCTCGGAGGTTCCCACCGGTTGACACTGACGGTTGACTTCTAGCAGAAAGAGCAACATGCCGGCCCGGGAGAGCAATTCCCGGGCCGGCTTTTTTCTTCAAGAAGGGCAATGAGAAGGAAGGCAGAAAGCAGAAAGGGAAACCGCCAAGAACGCCAAGACCGCCAAGGAGAAATCTAACCGCAGATGAACACAGATGGGGCGAAGTCAAAAGCCAAAGTGCAAAAGGCAGAAGCGCAGACCACGCTGTCATTACGAAGGAGCGAAGCGACTGCGGCAATCTTCCGTTGTTCTTCATTCGACATTCGTCATTCGGAATTCGATTAACCGCCAAGAACGCCAAGGGAAGATTAACCACAGATAAACACAGATGAACGCAGATGAGGGCAGAAGCCAAAGTGCAAAAGGCAAAACCGCAGACCCGCTGTCATTGCGAAGGAGCACATTCGGTTCCCTCAGTGTAAACTCCGCGACTGCGGCAATCTTCCGCTGCAGGCGGATAGCGGTCAGCGGTTGTCTGTCATTGCGAGGCCACTGCAGGTGGCCGCGGCAATCCGACCGAAGGTCGCTGCGAGCGCAGCGTGGTAGTCTTCCGGCCTTTGGCTGTCAGCCGTTAGCCGTGAGCTGTAAGCTGTCAGCCGTGAGCGGTCGACAATCTGGAACCGAAGGGCGGTCAGGGAGGCCGAAATAGGTGGTTGTCCCTAATTAGCCCCGAGAATTCGATGGTGATGAGGGCCAGAATTAAGTATTGTGTCCCCTTATCTCCGAAGCGTTCGCACAGCAGAATGCTAAGCACCCAGAGTGCAAATACTTATCCAGAGGCCCTTCAGGCGGATTTGAGAGACATACCAGCTGCGACCACTTTTTCAACAGGCCCACAGTCACCATCTGTCCCTATATGCCGAGCGCGACTTTGAGGTTGAGCTCTTTGCCAGTACAGCCCAGATTCACGTTCAGGCCGAGTTTCTCTCTTAGGTATCTGTTGTGCTCGTTGCAGCTATGCACCGCCAGTCCTATCTCGGTCGCCCTCAGAATCGGCACAAGAGCCAAGCAAACGTAGCCTATGGTTTTGACCTCCGGTTCCCTTCCCGTCGTTTCATCGGTGACCAACACAATGCCGGTTGTGAATAGTAGGGCTTCCACACAGGCCATCAAACACCCCTTATACGCCTCACCTGTGTAGATGTGACCAAGCGAAGGTACTAGACACGACCCTACTGCCGCCAACAGCGGCTCCTTCTTCTCAGCCTGGTACTGAAGCCACTTCTCCGATTGAGTGTGTGCCGGGCCACCATCGGCGCAGACGGCCATCAAGACCAACATGCATCCGACAGCAGGTAGGAATCCCCGATTCAGCATTGAGGAGTTCTTGAGACGCATTGTTTCTCTCCTACCCATCCGACTTCATCTGTCCGGCTTTCTTGTCAATCTTCACGATTTCCCTAAAGCGATTTCAGAAGCTGCAGCGCCTTCGTGCGGGACGCTCTGGCCTGTTTTCCGAGTAGGCCTGCTTCCTTCCAGTCAATGACCTGCTGTACTGGAATTATCCAGAAGGGGATGCGCGGGAAGGATTCGATGTCGCATAGGATATAGCCTGCGAGCTGACGGATTTTGTCCTGAAAGCCTTTCTCGGTGTAACTGCGGCCCGAACCTACATCCTTGCTGGGGCTGAAGTACACTCCACCTCGTGTGATGCTTCTGACTTCCCATTGTATCGGGACAGCATCGAGTAGATTGAGGATGGGAGCCC
>JAUWNN010000252.1 GCA_030612625.1 Caldifarciminota bacterium | reverse complement strand
GGCGAACCTGCTACTGAAGATCGCGTATGCTGTGTGGCGAGACCGGAGCAATTACAATGAAGACCGTCACTTGGCTCAAATCATGCGCCACCGTATGAGGCTAACATCAAGCTCTGTTTGACATAGTGAGTCTTTGTGTTTGGTTTTCCCCTTGGCGAGCTTGGCGGCCTTGGCGGTTAATCGAATTCCGAATGACGAGTGTCGAATGGCGAAGGAAAGCAGAAGATTGCCGCAGTCGCTTCGCTCCTTCGCAATGACGGCGGGCTCTGTGGTTTTGCCTTTTGCAATTTGCACTTTGCAATCTGCAATTCGACTTCTATCCCTGCCCCTATCTCCGGTCTTCCGTTTTCTGTCTTCTATCTTCCGATTGGGGCTAACGGACTGTTGCCAGGGGTCGTATCTTTTCCAGCTTCTTCGGGCCTATTCCTTTGACATTCTGAAGCTCATCCACCGAGCCGAAACGGCCTTGAGCCTGCCGGTATTCAATGATGCGCTGAGCCGTCTTGGGGCCGATACCGGGCAATTGCTCGAGGAGCTTTGCAGTTGCAGTATTGATATTGATGGGAAACGAAGCAGAATCAGCCGAATGGACAAGACCGGGTGTTGCCGTATACAGCTTTGGCCCGGGCACCGGCATAAGCGTGTCCCGGGCCGAGGCCCATTCAACCCACAGGTCGGTAAGATTTCGGGGCATCAGCTTGCCCTTTTCTGCGATGCCGCTGCGTTCCAGGAGTTGCTCGGTCGTAGCAACCCGGTACTGGAGCTTGCGGGTCCGGTGACGGATTCTTGCCACTTGAGCGACAAGGGGCCACCGGGATGTATCGCCCAGCACAAACAAGTCGGCACCAGCCAGAAGCGGAGCGCACTCATCCTGTTCCAGGGCCCTGAAGACCTCATGCACCAGGGTATCGTCAAGAAGCACCAGTCTTAATGGCTCAGCGAACGGCACCGCTTCAAACAATTCGTGTGCCTTGAGCCAACCCCGGCTCAAGCCCGATTCAACCACAGCCAAAGGCAGAATGGCAATGTCCGCTCCGGTGCTGCGGCGCACGGCTTCAGACACAACCATTCCTAGACTGACAAAACCATCTTCACCAGGCCCGAACTCGGCCCCGCAATAACAGACAACCGAATCCATTTCCACCACCAGGAGTTCCTCGACCAATGCTGCTGCTTTTGAGGAGTCCGGCCGGCCGGGCAGGATGTTCAGGCTTCTGGCTTCAACCTGGTAAGCCCCTCGTCCCTGTCTGTGAACCAGAATGTCAATGACTCCAAGCCGCTGCCCATAGGGCGCAATCGGTATCAGGTTTTCTCTTTCTTCCTCTCCCCTGCCGTCCGGGCAGATGACAACACTCAGTTCCGGGAAGCTGTCGAGCAGGCTTGCCGCATCCTGGACCGGGATGTGGCCGAACGCAATGATGATATCTACTGATTCGGCCTGCAGAGCCGGCAGATAGCGTGCCAGTTGCGCGACCGGCTCATCAACCGCCAGGCCCCGGGTGTTGTCTTCCAGATTGAGTTTCGGGATGTCCGGGTCGGTCAGGCCGATGATTCCAACCCTGACCCCGCTTACATCCTTAATCAGATACGGCCTGAACAATGGCACCTGTCGGTTCAGCACCACATCCAGCATCGGGTCAGCCAGGAACGGAAACCGGGCCAACCTGGCGAGAATCTCCAGGTTCTCGGCTCCGCCCTGGAAATCCCGCGCACCTATCGCAGCAGCATCATAGCCAGCCAGATTCATGAATCGAACCGCGGCCCTTCCCTGAGTTTTTTCTCCCTCAGCCGAACCGAAAGCGAAATCCCCGCAATCAAGGAGCAGGCTCGCCTCGGGCCGTATGTCTCTGATGAGTACGGCAAGGTTCTCCCAGCCTCCGAGCAACCGGCGCGGCAGCCCGGGCGCCTCAAAATCAGAACAAGGCCGGACACGGCAGTGAAGGTCAGACGTGGCAAGGATTCTGACACCCTGAAACTCAGGACCCGGAGACGCCAGGAGCCAGCCCAGCAGAATGAACGAAGCCCTCCCCCCAATATAGCCATGAAGACCCGCCAATCAAGCCATTTCATCCTTGACACTTTTGACCGCAACCCTACAATGGCTCGATATGGACCTCTTCAATAAGTGTCTTCAGTACTATCCGATCGTTGATACCGCCAAGAAGGCCGGGTACTACCCTTACTTCATTCCGCTCAACTCAGAGCCGGACCGGAGGGTGGTAATCGAAGGCAAGGAACTGATAATGCTCGGCTCGAACAACTACCTCGGTCTCACCACCCATCCGAAACTCAAGGCCGCCGCGATCGAAGCCATCGAGAAATACGGCACCGGCTGCACCGGTTCCAGGTTCCTGAACGGAACCCTTGACATCCATGTTCAACTGGAAAAGGAGCTGGCCGAATTCTACCGCAAGGAAGACTGCATTGTGTTTTCAACCGGGTACCAGACCAATCTCGGGGTGATTTCTTCACTTGTGCGCAAAGGCGATGTTGTCATTGCCGACAAGCTGGACCATGCTTCGATAATGGACGGGTGCAAGATGTCCTATGGTGCGGTCAAGCGCTTCCTGCACAATGAACCCGATTCACTCGAGCGGGTTCTGAGGAAGCTGCCGGCCAAGACCGGCAAGCTGGTAGTAGTGGATGGCGTATTCTCGATGGAAGGTGACCTGGCACCGCTCGACCAGATTCTGCCTATTGCCAAGAAGTACAATTGCCGGTTCATGGTTGATGATGCCCACGGAATCGGAGTGATGGGAAAAAACGGCCACGGCACTGCTGAGCATTTCGGGGTTGAGGATGATGTTGACCTTATCATGGGCACTTTTTCCAAGTCGTTTGCCACAATCGGCGGCTATGTTGTCGGCGACCACAAGACCATCACTTTTATCCGGCACAATGCCCGGTCCCTGATATTCTCGGCTTCAATACCGCCGCCGTCGGTTGCTACGGTTCTTGCCGCGCTGGAAATTATCAGGGACGAGCCTGAACGTCGTGCCCGACTTTGGAGAAATGCCCACAGAATGCTTGACGGCCTGAAGAAAATGGGGTACGACACCGGCACCAGTGTTACACCGATAATTCCCGTGCACATCGGCGAGGACATGAAAACCCTCAACTTCTGGCGAACCCTTTTTGACACCGGCATATTCGCCAATCCGGTGCTGCCCCCGGCGGTCCCGCCCAACCGTTCGCTCATCCGGACCAGCTACATGGCTACCCATACGGAACAGGACACTGACCAGGCGCTTGAGATATTCGAGGATGTCGGCAAGAAGTTCGGGCTCCTGGAATAGACAATGGTAGAAATCAGAAAGGTAGCATCCGGCGTGGACCTGGACCAGTTTGTCAAGCTGGGGTTCGAAATCTACCAGGACCACCCCAACTGGGTTCCGCCGCTGGTGGCCGACCTGAAGAACATACTGACGCCGGGCAAGAATCCATTCTGGGAACATGCGGAGCGGGAGCTTTTCCTGGCTCAGAAAAACGGCAAAGTGGTGGGCCGTATTGCCGCAATAGTCGACCACAACTACAACAAGTTCCACAAGAGTTCAACAGGGTTCTTCGGGTTCTTTGAGTCAATAAGAGATGCCGAGGTGGCAGAGAGCCTGTTTGAGGTCGTGGCCGAATACTGCCGCTCAAAAGGCATGACCAGAGTTTTCGGCCCGGCTAACCCCTCGCTTAACGATGAAGCCGGACTCCTGATTGACGGTTTCAACTCGCCGCCGGTCATCAAGATGACCTACAATCCGGCGCGCTACGTCAAATTCGTTGAGGGGTGCGGATTCGCCAAAGTCAAGGACCTCCACGCCTATATCGTCCCGGTAAACCGGCCCATTCCTGACAAGCTCCATCGCGTAATGAAAAGGCTGAAACAGAAGCCCGGACTCGTGGTCCGGCCCATCGACCTGAAGAACCTTGAAGCCGACCTTGGACGCATCAAGGAAATTTACAATGACGCCTGGTCTGAGAACTGGGATTTCGCACCGATGACAAGCGGAGAGATTGACGACCTTGCGCGCCAGCTCAGGCCGCTGATAAAGCCCGAACTCTGCCCGATTGTCATCTACAAAGGCGAACCCGCCGGGATGAGTATTGCGCTGCCTGACTACAACCAGGTGCTGGGGAAACTGAACGGGAGGATGTTTCCCTTCGGCTGGCTGAGATTTCTTGTCGCTCGCAGCCGGATAACCCAACTCCGGCTCTGGGCCCTCGGGCTTAAGA
>JAUWNN010000236.1 GCA_030612625.1 Caldifarciminota bacterium | reverse complement strand
GTGGTTAATTCTCGCCTTCTGCACTTTGACTCTTGACTTCTTTCATCTGTGTTCATCTGTGTTTATCTGTGGTTAGGTTTCCTCTCGGCGTTCTTGGCGGCCTTGGCGGTTTTGCCTTTTGCAATTTGCACTTTGACTTTTGACTTTGAAAAAGGGCCGCCCTTTTAGGGCGGCCCTGTAAAACCTGTGGTCTCTTTACTAGTTGAGAACCACCGATTTGGCTGATACAGACTTGCCGTCAACGGTCAGCCGATAGAAGTAGGTCCCATTGGCAACCCTGGAGCCGTTGCAGTCGGTCCGGTTCCAGAACGCGGTTCTGTTGCCGGCCTCAACCGTGCCGTCCACAAGGGTCTTGACCAGCGAACCGTTCACATCGTAGACGCTCAGGTTCACTTTGCCGGTCCTGGGCACATTGAAACTGATTCGGGCGAAATCGCGCACAACAGTCGGCGCAACCCGGTCGAATCCGTAGTCCCAGCCAATACTGGGCTTGCCTTCCTCAATGCCGACAATGGCAATAGTGCCTTTCTGCATGTTCGGCATGATGCTGGCAGCGTAGCCACCGGCAACCCAGACGAAGTTCTCAAAGATGTCGCCACCGTGCGACCGGGTGCTACTCAGCAAAGACCGGTCCGCGGTCCAGATCCCGCTGCCGACATCATACCGCCAGCAGGCATTGGTAATGCTGCCGCGGCGGTATCCGCCGACAACGTAGACGTAAGTACCGAACAAGGTGTTGTAGGTCACGGCCTTGCCCCAGCCCAGGTTATCGGGCATCGAGTCCGGACCCATGTCGGTCCAGGTGTTGCCCAGAACCGAGTACTTCCAGACCGTGCCGTGGGTCGAGGTGTAGTTGTTTGCCGACATGCCGCCGATAACATAGATGGTATCGCCGACCCGAGCGGTCATCGGATTGCGCCTGGGTCCGGGCATATTGGCCATCGCGGTCCAGGTATTCGACGAAGGATCGTACCGGTGGCAGAGGTTCTTCGGAATACCAGTGTTGTACACACCGCCAAAGCAGTAAACCCAACTGCTGTCCGCATACTCCTCAAACGCGTAGTAAAACACGTTCGAACCCGGCATCGCAGTAGCCACGGTCCAGGTTCCCGCACCGAGGTCGAGCTTGGTCAGGTTGTTGTAGACAGCAGTCCCGCTGTGGCCGCTGCCGCACCAGATAACATCGTTGATAATCACCGCGTCGTGGTTGTGAACGCCTTTGCCCCCGCCGGCCGGATGGGTCAGGCCGGTGCTCCAGGTCTCTGCCACAGCGTCGTATATCTCGTCGTTCGGGTGCGAAGTGTGAGGGAAACAGTTGCCGCAGACGACATGAACATTGTACCCGTCACGCACCGGCTCGCAGCAAGCCGCGACTCGGCTCACCCGGTCCGGCTCGATGGTGTCGCTCTGGACCCAGTCAATAGTGTACATCATCACCTGACACTGACCCTGGCAGGTGTCATTGGAAGGCTCCTGGTCACCGGTCAGGTCGGTGAACATCGTCACATCATAAGTACCGGCAACCGCAGGCCAGTCAGGAGAGAACGTGACATCAGCCGTAGCTCCGGGTGCCAAAGGTCCGGGATAGGTGGTGTTCTGGTTGTACACCCTTGTCCCGGCCGAGTCAATCCAGCAGTAGACCGGGATGGCACTCTGAGGGTTGTTCCCGAAGTTCTTGATTTTGGCCTTAGGGGCAATCGCGCCCGGTGTCACAATCGCGCCCGGAGCGATAATCTGAGTCACGCCCACATCATCGTCATTGCCGGTCATCAACTGCTCGTACTGGCATACGTTTGTCGGGACGAAACCGCCGGTCGAACCGCCGTAAAGAACGGCCTTGCCATCAGCGGTTCCGACCCCACAGGTCCGGTAGACCTTCAGATGCACCGGTTCGTCCACGCTCCAGGTACGGGTGCCATGGTCGAAGTACATCACCGAGTCCGTGAGTGCACTTACTGGGACCCCGCTGGCAATGAATCCGGTACTGCCGGTCGCGCCGCTCCCCGCTCCCCAGACCGCGTACGGCAGTGTCGGAAATACCGCATTATCCACAGTCCACACATCAGCCACCGGGTCGTAGAACTCAGTGTGCGCAATCCCGGACCCGGTATTGCCGCCCGCCATCCAGATGGTGTCATGATAAACCCAACCAGAAGCAAACACCCGGCCCTGGTTCATGCTGGCGACCTGGGCCCAGCCGCTGCCCGGAGTGTAGCAGTGAACCTGAGTCGTCGGGTTACTCGCACCGGGCTGGTTACAACCGCTGATATAATACAGCTTACCCTGACAGGCAAGCACAAACGCCTGCCAGTTGTAAGTGGTGCTGGTAAACGGGCCCGAGCCTGAAGTCCAGTTGTCCCCGCTGATGCTGTACTTCCACAGCGTGTCAACGGTCCCGGCGTAAGTGTAGGTGTAGCCGCTGCAGTAGAAAAGCGTGTCGCCGATAATCGCGCACCCGCCGTTAGCAATCTCCTGCGGAAGCGCAGCCATTGTCTCCCAGGTCGTGCTTCCGGTCGCATGGCGGAACAGCTTTTTCGGGTGCGAAGTATTATAACCGGAAAGCACATAAGTGTGGGTCGCATTCGCTGCACAGCACAGGTCCATCAGCAGTGCCGGCATGTTGCTGTGCAACTGCCAGGCGTCGGTCGGGTTGTCCGGCATGACCGTTCCCAGCACATAGTCGTCCGAACCGGGAAGCCCGTAATAGAACTTCACCGGTTCCTGGGCCGGCACGTCGCTGCTTGGGGTGGCTGCAAAAGCCACTCCCAGGCACAGGACTAGTGTCATGATGACGCTAGCTTTCATCCTTTCCTCCTTTGGGTTTTGTTGCTGTCGTTTTACAGCACTTCATATAGATGATATTACTAAGACTGTCGGAACGCATTCCAACAGCTAACTTGTGAATCATACGGACAGCTTATCCCATGTCAAGGAAAGAAAAACACCCGAAAACCGAGAGAGGATTGGCCACCAAGGCACAACTGCGAATGACTAATGACCAAATCCAAATGTCCAATCAAATCCAAATGACTCAATGCCCAAAGACAAGCGACACTACTCTGGTCTGTCATTGGGATTTTGGGATTTGACATTGATTAGTCATTTGAGCTTTGGGTTCTGAACCTGGGCCTTTTCCGTGTTCATCTGTGTTTATCTGTGGTTCATTCTTCGTGCTCTTCGTGCCTTTGTGGTTGGCTTTCCCTTTCTGCACTCTGCATTCTGCAATCTGACTTCTGACTTCTGACTTCTTCTCTTCGTGTCCTTGGTGTCTTGGTGTTTAGATTCTGCCTTCTGACTCCCAAAAAAGGGCCGCCCCGAAGGGCGGCCCTGCAAAAAGCTGGTACTGAACCGCTCAGTTCAGAACCACCGCCTTGGCTGAGACCGACTTGCCGTCTACTACAAGCCGATAGAAATAAGTGCCGTTCGCAACCCGGCGACCATTGCTGTCGGTCCGGTTCCAGGTTACCGTCCGGGTACCTGGCTCCAGCACCTGGTTCACCAGGGTGCGCACCAGCGAGCCGCTCGCGTCATACACGCCCAGGTTCACCCTGGCCTGTTGGCCGAGGCTGTAGCGAACCGTCGAGAAATCGGACATCGGGTTCGGAGTGAACTCGAGTCGGGCAGACCAGCGAGGACCCGGAATGCCCTTTTCCTTGACCGCGGTGACAAACGGGCTCAGGATTAGCGGACCGTACAGCGCAGGATTATTGAACCCGGTGGCTAGCATTGCAGTCGGCCAGTGGCCGTAGAAATTGTCACCCGGCTGGTCCAGCGCGTAGATGTGCATACCACAGGTGTCCCCGGCCGGATTGACGTTATACTGCCACTTGGGGGTACCGAACGCCACTTTCATCTCAAACTGCATGTGCCCGGAAGTAAGGCTGGCCGCGGTCTGACAACCGGTATTGCCGGTCCAGAACATCACCACGCTGCCACCCGGGAGCCAGGCTCGATAGATGACCGTATCCTGGTTCAGCCAGACAAACCAGTGGTTGCCTTCGGACGTATCAGGATTCCAGGTATCATTGTCGTCTTCGTCGATGTAGATGCCGATCTGGTCATAATTGGTCCGGGCCATGGCCGCCGGCATGTCAACCGCCCAGTACATGAAGTCGTTGTCGTGCTTGGTGTACAGAACCGCACTGCCGACCGGTCTGACCGTGCCCTGCTTGCCCAGTATGTCACTGATGTCATAGATATTGGCATCAGACCATTCAGCAGTCTGGATATCGCCGTCAAGGGTCGGGGTCACAGTTGCCAGCGGGCTCACGATTGTGTCGCTGAACACCGCGCCCGAGATTGTCGTTTGACCATAAGTGGTGTCGTTGCTGTTGTTCACATCCCCGACCAGCGCGGTGAACATAGTTATGTCATAAGTGTTTCCCGCTGGGCCGGTATTCCAGTCCGGGGTGAAAGTGACCGTGTCGACTCCACCGGCCGGCAAAGGCCCTAGATAAATCACATTCTGGTTGTACACCCTTGTGCCGGCTGAATCAATCCAGCAGTAGACCGGGATGCTGGATTGGGCCGAACTACCGAAGTTGCGAATCTGCGCCTGGGGCGCGACCGCTCCCTGATTCATTCCGCTCGCCGGCGCGACAATTGCGGTAACGCCGACGTC
>JAUWNN010000293.1 GCA_030612625.1 Caldifarciminota bacterium | reverse complement strand
GTTTTTTGCTTGGTTCTATGTGATTCTGCGCAACACCTGTTTCAATTTCCTGCGCAAGCGAAAGCACGAGCACACCGTTTCTCTGGATTATGTGCCGGCAGGGGCTGCGGCTACTGAGGATGAGGGCAAACAGGCTGAACTGAAGCGGCAGGTGTGGCACGCGATTGCATCTTTGCCCGAGGCGATACGCGAGGTGATGATTCTCAAGTATTTCGAGGATATGAGCTACAAGGAAATTGCCGAATCTGTCGGCTGCCCGGTCGGCACGGTGATGTCGAGGCTTTATTATGGTCGTAAGAAGCTGAAGCAGGTCCTGGAGCGATATTATGGCTGATACCGGGCATGACCGCTTCAAGGCGCTGTTGATGGGGTATATTGATGGCGAGCTCGGGTCCAGTGAGCAAAAGGAGCTTGAGGAGCACCTGGCGAAATGTCCAGACTGTTCGAGGGAGCTTGAGGAATTCAGGAGGTTGAAGGATATGACCGACAAGATGAGATTCAGAGAGCCTCAGGACGAGGTGTGGGAGCGGTACTGGCGCGGGATTTACAACCGGCTTGAGCGGGGCGTCGGCTGGATTCTCTGTTCAATCGGCGCGATTCTGCTCCTTGCCTTTGGGGCGTTCAAGCTGGTGGAAAGCCTTTTGACCGACCCGACCGTGACGCTGTTAGTGAAGATTGGAGTTTCAGCCCTGTTCCTGGGCCTGGTTATCCTGGTAGTTTCTCTGGTCCGGGAGCGAATCTTCGGGCTGAAGTCTGACCGTTATTCCAGGGAGGTAAAGAGATGATAGTTGTTACTATGCCTGGTATTCCGGGCAAGAGAATCGTCAAGGTTATCGGTCTGGTGCGGGGAAATACCATTCGGGCCCGGCATGTTGGCCACGATTTCATGGCAGGTTTGCGTAACATTGTCGGCGGTGAGATTACCGACTACACTAAGATGCTGGCCGAGTCGCGGGAACAGGCCCTGGACCGGATGATGGAGGATGCCAAAGGTCTTGGTGCGAATGCGGTTGTGGCGATGAGATTCTGCACCTCGATGGTTATGGGCGGAGCTGCAGAGCTTGTGGCTTATGGAACCGGGGTTGTGGTCGAAGACGCCTGACGCACTACGCTTTATGCACTACGCTAGACGCATGACGCATCCGGCGTATTGCGTATTGCGTGAGGCGTAGAGCGCAAAGCGTGAGGCATGGACGTTTTCCCCAGGCGACGGGCGGGTCGCAGTTGGGCAAGTCGTCGCTTTCTCATTAGTTAGCGGACTGGACAGTAGCCCGTGTTCAGGCCTGGTTTGAGGAATAGGGGGGCTTTTCCAAGCCAGGATTTGCTTTTTCAGGGACTTAGCGCCGGTACAGACACTCATCTCACTGGCATAGCCTGTGCATTAAGGATGCTGAGGGGTTGCACAGGCAAGGGTCCGGTGCAACAGAAATTGACAACTTGGAGAGTTGCGGGTTGCCGGGAGGCTTGCACTCCCAACAATCCAGCCCAAGGAAGCTGCACACTGAGCGCCCGGCGGCCCGCCAAGAATACGATATTCCGATTTTTGGAGGGATTGTAATGATGCATTTTGCGCCATCGGATAGCGCTTTCCGCTTCGCTCCGATTCTGGTTGGAGCATTAGTTGCCGCCACCTTTGGTTCAGGTGGGACCTTTGGCGTCCGGACGCTGGGGACCGTCGCGGCGCCAGCGGCGGCCCCAGTATGCCAGGTTTTGCCACCACCGCCGCGTCCGGTACTGCCTGAGGATGAAGATACAGTGCTTTCAGTCTCGCCGGTGCTTGAGGTGGAGAGTTCGATTCCTTCAGGCTGGTTTCATTTCCGGGTGATGGAAGGAAAGAGTACTGTTGCTGAAGGTTACAGCCCGCTTCCGCAATGGTATGTGAGTGCCGGAGGTCGCAGCCTGCAGCGGGGCCACAAGTACCACTGGTCGTGCCGGGTCCGGGACCTGAGCGGCTGGAGCCCCTGGTTTTCTCCTCACTGGAGTTTCCATGTCGGCTTTGAAGTGCCCCCGCCCGAGCCCAAGCTACCGCAGAATGGAGCCGTTGTCTTTACGCACCGACCCGTGCTGATGGTGAAGCCGGTCTCAAGTCCTGTACAATACCGATTCAGAGTTTTGGAAGGGAAGACATTGATGGGTGAGGGAGTAAGCGAATTTCCGTTCTGGCTCTATGACGGCGAGCCGCTGAAGCAGGGCAGCCGGTACGAATGGACTTGCCGAGTCGAGGAACCGGAGGACACCAGCGGCTGGTTTGAGCCGATGTGGAGCTTTGAGATAGCGGATGTTCCGACCGCTGATGGTGTGGCAGGCAATTCCAGTCTTGGTTCGGTGTCAGTGACTGTCGCACCGAATCCGTTCTCTGACCAGGTGACGATTTCCCTGTCACAGGGGTTTGGGAGAATTGTCCGGCTCGATGTATATTCTGCTGACGGCCGGATCGTACATACAATGGCAACCGGGTCCCGTCCGGCCCGGAGATGCCCGCTCGTGTGGGACGGCCGGGACCAGCACAACCGGGTTGTTGGTCCTGGCACTTATTTCTGCCGGATTCAGAGTGAATCCAGGCAGGAAGTCATCAAGCTGACTAAAGCGAACTAGGTAAGGGCCTGAGAGGAGGCCGCCCGGCTGTAATGCCGGGCGGCGTTTTTCAGCATTCCGCACAACCACAGACAAACACAGAAAAGATGAACCGCCAAGGACGCCAAGAGCGCCAAGGAATTCCAACACAAAGGCACGAAGGACACGGAGGGGCAGAAGGCAAAGTGCAGAAGGCAAAGTGCAAGAGGCAAAACCGCAGACCGAGCCCCGCAGACAGGAAACGGCTGAACCGCATATTACGCAGATTGCACAGATAGGGTCCGGAAAGGAATCTGCGTTCATCGGTATTCAGCTGCGGTTACTTCTGTTTCGTGGATTGGACGGCGCTTTGCGCCGGGCCGGATAAAAATGGGAATTCCTTTTTTATCAAAGTCTGCCGCGCAGCGGCATCCTTCTTTCGTGGCCAATTCTATATCGGTCTTCGGATTCGACT
>JAUWNN010000117.1 GCA_030612625.1 Caldifarciminota bacterium | reverse complement strand
TGGCTCGACATGACATCCGGCATGAGCACCGGAAAGAAGCTCAGGCTGAGAACGGTCACGGCCTTCGCCCCGATGCCCGACATGACACCCATGATGGTCCCCGACACCATCACCGTCACGGCCCTCGACAAGACCGCCGCTACGACGACCCACCCCTACCCTTGACTCGCTGCGGCCACGGCAATCCCAACAGGCCCCGAACCGCAACCCGACCCGTCTTGACTTGCACCGGCCCGGCCACTATGCTGGCAGGCGAATATGGCTACTCAAAGGGAGGCACAGAAGCGGCAGCAGGTCGTTCTGGACCTGCTGAGCGACTTCAGTGGCATGGAACCACTGAAGAAGCTCTTGTCCGAACTCAACTACGGACGCATCAGTGATATGCTCTCGATGCGCGGGTGGGGACAAGCTGCCAAGGATGCGCTTGCTGAACCTCCGTTACTGCTCGCCGGGGGCGGTGAGGACAACGAGTTCCACGTCATCTACAACCGGCTCGCATCGGACAGGTTGAGACTGGGCGATGAACGCCCGGTTGTGAACCACCTGCTGCGAGACCACCCATACGCTCTGTTTGTGTTCTCAACCGAAGCTCAAGATAGATGGCACTTCCTCAACGTCAAGTACGACGATGAAGCCTCACGCAGGCGCATCTTCCGACGGATTACTGTCGGCAGAGAGGAGCGGCTCCGGACAGCCTCGGAACGTATCGCCATGCTTGACCCGACAACGATTGGCCCGGACCTTTTCGGTTTGTCTCCCCTGGCGATTCAGAAGCGTCACGACGAAGCCTTTGATGTCGAGGCGGTCAGCGACGAGTTCTTCAGGGAGTATGCCCGCGTGTTTGAGTCGGTCGAGGCTGATGTGCGCGGGATCCGGGACAAAGACAGAAGGCGGCTGTTCACGCAGCGCCTGTTCAACCGTCTCATGTTCATCGGGTTCGTCCAGAAGAAAGGGTGGTTGAAGTTCGGGGAGAAACCTGGGGACGTTACCCAGGTTTCGCCAGACGCTGATTCGTCAGCACGCTGGAGTTGACCTTCAGTACCGGCGTTGCGATAAGCCGGCGGGTGAAATGCCGGCGATGATATGCTTGCCGGACTGACAACTGCGGAGCAGCGTTTCCATCAAGTGAAGGACTGCAAGCAGATTCCCGAACTACCGGTTGCTCTGGACAGCACGGCAACCAGAGAAGAGGCTGTCCGGCCTGACACCGAGTCCGAAGTGGTCTAATGTGCTTGTGGAACCGCAGCCATCTTCAGCCAGGAAAGGAACGATTTCTCGTGGAATGCTTCTTCCGGCAAAATGGAGAGTTTGACAAACGGATGCCCGGGTCTTAAATCACCAGAGAGAAAAGGAGAAAACATGAAACCGCGTAGCCTGGTTACCGTAATTCTGGGGATAGTTCTGGCTGGCCTCGGGATATTCGCACTTGCCGCCAGCAGAAGCGCATTCGCAATCATTCCGCTGCTCGTCGGTATCGCGCTCTGCTTCCTGGGTTGGCGCGGAGACCGGAGAGGGCTCGTCATCTTCGGCCATATCTGCATTGTGCTCGGGTGCTTTCTGATTACCTGGGGAATATATCTTCTGCCCTATTCCAGGCCGGTCCTGCTCGACATCTTTGCCCGGCCGCTTTTCTGGGGAATGTTCTGCCTGCTGGGCGGAGTCTGCGCCAATTTCCACGGGTTCTGCCAGTGCATGCGTCGGCAGAAGCAGAAGGAATAGACTGACAGGCCGCAGTGCGCATCATTGACCTCAGTCCTGACAACCCGGAAGCGATTCAGCAGGCGGCCGCATTGCTGGTCCAGGGCTTCAAAGAGCACTGGCCCGACGCCTGGCCAGGGTGACACCCTTGCGCCGCGCAGGGTGTCACCCTCAAGTCTTTTGACCCGGACCGAGTCAGCAGAATCGTGATCAGTGACAAAAGCACGGTTCTGGGCTGGACTGGCGGAATCAAGGCATACGGCGGCAATGTCTGGGAGCTTCCCCCTCTGGTCGTGCACCAGGACCATCGAAGAAAAGGCATCGGCAGGGCCCTGGTTGCCGACCTTGAAGCGCTCATAAGAGAACGCGGCGGGCTCGCCTTATGGCTCAGCACTGATGATGAAGACCGTATGACCAGCCTTGGGGGCAAGGGCCTTTTCCAGGACACGCTGAAGCATCTTGCCGAAATAAGGAACCTGCGCAATCATCCTTATGAGTTCTACCAGAAAGTCGGCTTCACGATTGTCGGCGTAGTGCCTGGCTCGCGGCCCGGGCAAGCCCGACATCCTGATGGCCAAGCGGATAAGCAAACCCGGCAAGAGCCGAGCGCTAGATTGTGAAAAAACGTAGCGCCAGTGTTGTCAGACCAAGAAGGATGAAAAGTCCCACCATGTCGGTCGTTGCGGTAAGAAGCAGGCTCGATGCCAGTGCCGGGTCTTTGCCCATACGGGCAAGAATCATCGGCGTCATTGCGCCGAGCGAAGAGCCGACTGTCACGTTGAGCACCAGCGCCAGGAAAATCACCGCGCCCAGCAAAGGAGAACCGTGCAGGACCAGCGCCACAAGCGCTGCCAGGGCACCGGTAGCCGCACCCCCAATCAGACCCACCCTGACCTGCTTCCAGACAAGCCTGCCGATGTCGCGGACCGTGACCTCGCCCAGAGCCAGGGCCCGGACAATGATATTGGTCACCTGATTTCCGGCCGCACCGCCCATTCCCGCGACTATCGGCATGAATGTGGCAATAACCACTAGAGCCCTGAGCGTGTTCTGAAAGAGCAACACCACAAAGGATGCCAGCAGTCCGCCGAAAAGGCTCACGAAAAGCCAGGGAACACGGCCTTTGACGCTTTTGCGCACGGATGAAAAGGCCTCTTCCAGGCCCATTGTCTGGCCCAGTTTGGCGATGTCCTCACTCGCTTCCTCAATAACCACGTCAAGGATGTCGTCTGAAGTGATAATCCCGGCCAGCCGGCCTGATTCGTCCACGACCGGGACCGTGGAATAGTCGTACTTGCGTGCAAGCCCGGCAACTTCTTCCTGGTCATCAAGAACCCGGGCCAGAGCCCGGACCGGCCGCATCACTTCCCGAATCAGGGTTTCGGGCCGGTGGCGCAACAGGTCACGCAGCGACACATAACCCACAAGCCGGCCGTCTTCGCCGACAGCATAGAGTATGGGTGGCTCAACCTCCTGCGGCTCGGCACACCGCACCTTTTCTATCGCCTGGGCCACAGTGTCGGTCTGCAGCAAAGCCACAAATTCCATCCGCATTCTGCCGCCAGCACTGTTCTCCGGGTATTTGAGCAGTTCGGCGACCTCGGACCGGTCCGCCTCAGGTAGTTCTTTGATAACCTCGGACCGCTCCCGGTCCTCAAGCTGGGCCACCACATCGGTAGCATCGTCCGACTCCATCCCTTTGAGCAGGTCGGTAAGCTCGGCCCGGTCCAGGTCGGCAAGAACCACTTTGAGTGATTCGCTGTCAAGCTCCAGCATCACATCTGCGGCCCGGTCTACGTTATCCTGAAGCAGGTCGAACGCCTTGGGCTTCAATTCAGCGGAAAGCCGCTCGATTATGTCAGCCACATCAGCAGGATGAAGCGGCGCCAGAGCCATTTTTGCCTTTTGAGACTGCCCTTTCTCAAGAAACTTCTTCACTTTGCGGGAAATAACCGCGGGGTCGGGTTTGCGACTTAAGAACCGGTCGAATATACCAGGCACGGCCTATCGTATCACCGAACCGGAAATTGTCAACCGCCATGCCCGGCGCACCACAAGGCGACACCCTTGCGCTGTGCAGGACGTCACCTTACAATCATCTGGTGGTCATTTACCTCCTGGCCCTGGCAATAGCGCCTGCTGCGGCACTGTTTCTTTTCTTCTACCTGCGGGACCGGTACAAGAAGGAGCCGCTGTTTCCCCTGGCTATCACTTTCCTGCTCGGCGCTGCGGCACTGGTGCCTTCGGCAAGCGTCTCAATCCTGCTGCAGTTCTGGACCGGCTGGTCTTCCAGAACGCCGAATCTGATTCAGCTTTTTCTGGGTGCGCTGCTGATTGTCGGGCTGGTCGAAGAAGGATGGAAATTTCTCGTGGTCCGACTTTATTCCTATCACCGTCCTGAATTCGACGAGCCTTATGACGGCATAATGTATTCGGTCATGGCCGCCCTCGGGTTCGCCACGGTTGAAAACGTCCTCTATGTGCTCAACAGCGGATTCGGCACCGGCATTGCACGGGCACTGCTTGCAGTCCCGGGCCATGCGTTCTACGGCGTGCTCATGGGATATTTCCTCGGTGAAGCCAAGTTCTGCCAGACCAGAACCCGGGCCAACCTGCTTTCCCTGGCCGGATTAGGCCTGGCAGTGCTTGCCCACGGGCTTTATGATTTCATGGTGTTCTTGCTTGACAAGAAACCCCTGATGCTGCTTATGCTCCCGATTTTCGCTGTTCTTGCCTGGGTAGTCTTTTTCAAAGCAACCAGGCGACAGGCCGAGCAGTCACCTTACAAGCGACCGCGCCTGGCCGCTTTACACCGCACTTCGGCCAAAGAAACCGAAGATGCTACTGATGACTCCGGCCCGAATTCTGATTGAACTCGGCTATCGCTTGGTCGGAAAGCGGATGGTTCCCCAGACTCAGGAGGACATCCAGAGGTAGAGTCAGGTGGTGCGCACCGGCAAGAACGGCATTCATCGCCTCGCTGGGTGACTTGATGCTTGCCGCCAGTATTTCAGCCGGGCCTTCCAGGGTCTCGACAACTGAAGCAATCTCAGCAACCAGGCTGCAACCATCACCCATCAACCGGGTAGCCCGATTCACATAAGGTATCAGATACCGGGCACCGGCTTCACAAGCCACATAAGCCTGGTGCCCGCTGAAAACAGCGGTAACCGCACAACGAATGTCCGGCTTCAGCTTTGCCACCAGCGCCATGTTCTCGGTCGTTGCCGGAATCTTCAGCATCACCTTGTCGGGATTGATAGCATGGAACTCACGCCCTTCCTTTTCCCGTTCCTCTGGAGTATCTGCTGTTACCTGGTAGAAAACCGGACCGACCGAAATTCCGCATATCTGTTCGATGACCTTGCGCGGTGATTCCGAGACTTTCGCCATCAAACTCGGGTTGGTAGTCACACCGGATACAAAACCGAGCTCCATCGCCTTGCGCACGTCATCAATATTGACACTGTCTAGAAATATTCCCATATCATCTCCTTATCGCAGACACCTGCTAGCACAGACAGGCAACGAAGGCAGAGTGCAGAATGTAAACGGCAGATTCTTGACTTCTGGCTTTTGCAATCTGTCTCTTGACCTGCCCCATCTCAATCATCCGTGTCCATCTGTGTTTATCTGTGGCTTATACTTCTTCCTGAACTGCTCAACCGCACTCAGAGTCGGCATCGAAGGTTCAGCGCCCATTTTCGTGCAGGCCAGAGCACCGCAGGCATTGGCAAACCTGACCGCCTGGTCGATACCTTTGTCCTGAGCAAGCATTACCCCAAGCCCGGCCCGGAACGCATCACCCGCGGCCGTGGTGTCCCTGACATCAACCCGGTAACCCGGATGCTCACGTATCCCGTTCTCATCAACCACCAACGCCCCTTTCTCGCCCAGCGATACCACTACCGCTCTGACATCCTCAGAGAAAAGCCTTTTTGCCGATTCCTCAGACCCGTTGCCTTGTGCAAGCATGTCAGCCTCAATCTCGTTCGGAACGATATAATCCACCAGCCAGTTGAAATCCGAACGCCCGAGATGGGCCGGTGCCGGGTCAAGCAATACCGTAGTATTATGTCGCCGGGCGATTTCTGCGGCCCGCTTCGAAGCATCGGGGTTTACCTCAAACTGCAGCATCAGCATGTCGGCCTGGGCAATCTCAGACTCGGCAGCCTCCACTTCAGTCACCGACAACCGCATATTGGCCCGAGGCACGCCGATAATGCTGTTCTGGCCGTCGGAAAAGACAACAGGACAGGCAACACCGGTTCCGGTCTCATCATCCCTCATCACAAACTCTGTACCCATCTTCTCCTGCTCCAGCTTCCGGATAAACATATCGCCGAACAGGTCCCTGCCGATTCGACCAACCAGGGTTACGCCTGCGCCCAGCCGCTTGCACCCGACCGCCTGGTTGAACCCCTTGCCCCCGAGAAACATTCCGAAATCCTCACCCAGCAGGGTTTCACCGGGTTCGGGCCTGTGCCCGGCCCGAAATACCAGGTCCATCACCAGACTGCCGACTACAGCTACCTTTGGCCTGGAACCTTTCATCGGAACTCAAGAATAATGCAGAGCCCCGAGAAATCAACCCGGTCCCACCTTCCCGAGAATCCTGCGCTGCTCGGGTTCATAACAATGAACTCAAGTTTATGTCAGTGAACCGGGTTCGGCAATTGATTTCCGTAACTTCAGAAGTCCTGGTCGGGTTGCCAGAGTTCGCCGATTTTCTGGCGGATACCCTGTTCCGAATCCATTTCCACCGGCACATCCTCGGGAATCCCGTACCGGACAATCTGCTGCTTGAGCAGTCCGGTTACACCGGCAGGCAGGAATCTGGTAAGCTGGGCGTAATTATGGAAATCTCCGGTCCGGAATCTTCTGGCGTAATAACGAAACGGGAACAGCAGGTACAGCCAGTCCTTGGCCCGGGTGATAGCGACATAAAAAAGCCGCCGTTCTTCCTCGATGCTTTCGTCATCACCAGTGGCCATGTCCGAAGGAATCATCCCGTCGGTCGCGTGGATAACATACACTGCCTGCCACTCGCACCCCTTGGCCGAATGCATCGTTGATAGAATCAGGAAATCTTCATCCTTAAGAGGCGGGCCGGCGAAGTCTGCGGTTGACTGGGGCGGGTCCAGGGTCAGGTCGGTAATGAAACTCCCCCGGCTCCGGTAGCGCTGGGCGATATGCTCAAGCTGCTCAAGGTCCCGCCGTCTCGGCACCGGATTGCCGTGGAGCCGCTCCAGCAGCGGTTCGTAGTAATTCCGCAATCTTTCGACCTGGGTCGCTACTTCTATCTTTCTCCCTGCCCCTTGGATTGACAGGAGTAAATCAACCAGCCCGGCGAATTGCTCCTGGGCTGCCGCTGGGACATCAAATTCCGTAAGGCTCTGAAACTCGAGTTTCTGCTCACGCAGATGTACAACAATCCGCCGCGCGGTCTTGGGCCCGACCCCGTCCAGCATCTGGAGCACCCGGAACCAGCTCAGGTCGTCACGGGGATTCTCAAGAATCCGCAGGAACGCCAGCAGGTCCTTCACGTGCGCGGTCTCAATGAATTTCAGACCGCCGTACTTGTGAAACGGGATGTTGCGCCGGGCAAGTTCAACTTCCAGCATGTCTGAATGATGACCGGCCCGGAACAGAACCGCCTGAGCCTGAAGCGGAATTCCTTCGTCCAGATGCTTGGCTATTTCATCGCACACCATCTGACACTGCTCGGCTTCATCTGTGCAGACCATCAGAATCGGACGCTGCTTGCTCTTTCTGTTTGACCAGAGATTCTTGGTGTACTTGAACCGGGCCTGCTCCATCACCGCATTGGCCACATCAAGGACCGGCTGAACCGAACGGTAGTTCTCCTCAAGGGTGACGATAGTGGTGTCGGGAAACTGCTTGGGAAACTCAAGGATGTTACGGATCGTCGCGCCCCGGAAAGAGTATATCGACTGGGCATCGTCACCGACAACGGTGATGTTATTATTCTTCTGCCGCAGCCCCAGCAGTATCTCCGCCTGGACGATATTGGTATCCTGATACTCGTCCACCAGAATGTGCTCGAACTGCGATTCCATCCGTTCTCTCACTTCGGGAATCTCCAGAAGATATTTCCAGAACAGCAGCAGGTCGTCATAGTCAAGGACCTGCAGTTCCTGCTTGCGTTTGTTGTACTCGGTGAAAATCCCACGCAGCCCTTTCTCGGCTTCAATGCACCACGGATACTCTTTCTCCAGTACGTCTTCGAGCGGTTCGCGCGAATTCACAACCCTGGAGTAAATGCTCCGGATTGTTGCCTTGCGCGGGAAGCGTTTGTCTTTTGACGAATAGCCCAACTCGGTCCGAATCATCCCCAATAAGTCAGCCGAGTCCGCTTCGTCCGCAACCGTGAAATCCGGTTCCAGCTTGGCCGCCCTGCCGTATATCCGAAGCAACCGGTTCCCGACCGCGTGAAACGTTCCGCCCCAGACCTTGCCGGTAGAGCTGCGGCAGAGCGACCGGGCACGGTTAAGCATCTCCTGCGCGGCCCGGCGCGTGAAAGTCAGAAGCAGTATCCGCTCCGGCGCCACGCCCTGCTGAATCAGCCAGGCAACCCGATAAGCAATCGTCCTGGTCTTACCCGTGCCGGCACCGGCAATAATCAGCAGCGGCCCGGCGCTGTGAGTCGCCGCCTCAAGCTGCCGGTCATTCAGTTGCTCAAGCCAGGATGAGGCAACTTCGGGTTTCTGCTCGTTGTTCTTCTGGTGCATATATACCGGCTGTGATTATAGGACACCGGCAGGCCCACCACAAGCCGGAACGTTATTCCCGAAAACCGATATAGGAATCTCAACACAAAGCATGCCCCGTTCTGCCCCAGAGGGGCAGGTACCATCCGATGGCTCACGAAGCCGAAGGAGCACCAAGTTGCAATACGTCTTACGCTTTACGCAATACGCATGGGAGAATTAGGGACAACCACCGTTTTCCTGCCGGGCCGTCATCGTTCACCACGGTCAACTTCCACTCCAATTCGCCCGCGTGTCAAGCGCATCACTAACGTCGTTGTCAGTGCTCATCGTCCCGTTCCAGACCAAGTTCCCGCAGGACTTTGGGCCAGCCCTTGATGATGACGTAGGCAAAGCCGCAGAAGCAGGCGGTCGAGTTTCATGTCGCGGCACCGTTTCACCGCTACCGGAAAACAGTCGCTGTCCCTATTTCCGCCAACACAGGATAGGTCTTCGTTCTCTCTCTTCTTACGGGGGGGTTCCGGGGACATAATAAAGGATTTTCTGTCGCGAGCGCGGGTCACTTGTGTTTCCATGGCCCCTTGGGGCCCGCGTTTCCGTTTCAGGCACTGCAATCAAGTGGACGTGATTCGGCATCAGGCAGTACGCCCAAACCGTTACCGAGTTCCTATCACACCATTCCCGCATCAGCCGAAGATAGGTCTGGTAACCCTCGTCTCCGAAGAACACCGGCTGCCGACGGGTTCCACGCTACGTGACGTGGTGAGGTACCGAAGG
>JAUWNN010000196.1 GCA_030612625.1 Caldifarciminota bacterium | reverse complement strand
ATCTTGACATTCGCCCAGGGGCCGGAAGGACGATGCCCGCAATCCGCTGACGGCTGACCGCTAACCGCTCCGGAAGATTGCCACGCTACGCTCGCAATGCCAGACAACCGCTGACCGCCCTGCCGATTGTCGGTTGTCGATTACTCCCGACTAACGGCTGACCGCTGAAGGCCGGAAGACTGCCGTGCTGCGCTCGCAGCGACCTTCGGTCGGATTGCCCCGGCTGCGCCGAGATTCTTCGCCTGTGTGCGCCAGAGCACTGGCCCCGGCCTTCGGCAGAGCAAAATGACAGAACGGCGCAGCCTCGCAATGACGGACAACCGCTGACCGCTTTCCGCCTGCAACGGAAGATTGCCGCAGTCGCTTCGCTCCTTCGCAATGACAACTCCTCTCTTGGCGTCCTTGGCGGTTTTCCTCTCCGCTTTCGCATTTTGCACTTTGCAATTTGATATTTCCCTTTTGACTTCTGCCTGCCGTGTCCATCTGTGTCTATCTGTGGTTCATTCTTCCCTTGGCGTTCCTGGCGGTTGAAACTCCGCCCGCCGCAATCCTCCGTTCTTGACACTCGCTGGAGTCGGCCTATCTTACACAACGTGGCTGCAAAGAACCTGATTCGCAATCCGGTGCTTCTCCGAGCCGGAATCAGGGATATCAGGATACATCCCGCCGACAACAAAGGAGGAAAGATGTCCGGACGTCTGAGCATCTGTCTTGTTCTGTCCGTTTTCGCAATCGGCCTCGCGTATGCGCAGGCCGACACCAGGGCCGGGGCCAAACACACCTGGCACGTGGCCGGCCAGTTCGGCATGCACTACATCCTGCCGGTCGCGGAGAGCACGTACACTGAGGAGGGCGCGCTTGCCCTTGGCATCAACCCGCAGGTACTCTGGTTCCCGATTGACGGACTCGGGGTCGGCGTCGACGCCGGCTTCAGCTATTTCACCAGCCACTTCACGGACTTCAGTCTCGGCATCGGCCCGCGCGTGGCGTACTACCTGAGGCAACCGGGCAAGACGAGTCAGTTGATGCCGCATGTCGGATGCTCGTTCCAGTACGTGATGAACGACGTGGACCCGGGGGCGAGCGAGACCGGCTGGAGCCTGAAGCTCGGACTCGGGGTGTCACCGGTCATCGGCGGGCACGTTGCGGTGCCGGTCGAGCTCGGGTACGTGACCGAACGGCTGACGAGGCAGGAGCCCGAGGGGAGCTTCGCCTCGACGTCCGGCAGGATCTACCTTGAGTCCGGGATCGGCGCGTTCCTCTGGAAGAAGTAGTTGAAACGAGGTTACCAACCATGAAGACCATAAGAACCGCATTGCCGTTTGCCCTTGCCCTGTTCCTGGCAGTGATTGCCTGCGACCGGCTGGGCGAGCCACCGGAGTCGGAGCCGGCCACACCAAACCAGAGCAACTACGGAAAGCCACACCATATTCTTGTCCGCTCCCTGCCTGACAGTCAGAGGAACGTCGCCTTCGGGTTGATTGGCGACACGCATATTGACGCCGACTATGCCGGCGAGCTGGTCCACTGGAAGAAGCAGTGGCCCTTCTACTACACTGACCACTCTCGCCGTGATACTGAGCACGTAGTGCGCAATCGTCGCACGATAAGCAGCCTCAACATACACATGGGCAGGACCCCGAACTGCCACGGGGTTGTGCATGTGGGAGACATGGTGGACGCAAACAACACCCAGAACCTGGTTGCGTTCAGGCAGCTCTATGAATGCGACTACCCGGGCCACGACGGCGGCGCCATCGCCGGGGCTTCCGACGACGACTATAGTGCTTACAGCCGGGGATACCGGGTCAACAAGACCGTATTCCCGACCCTCGGCAACCATGACGTGCCACGCTACCCCGACTATCCCCATGGCTGGTACAAGCCTGCTCAGTACATTCGTGACCTCGTCAAGGATGCGGACGGAATCTTGAGCTACCACGACAACAGCAGTGGCGCCTATGCCTGGCGCTGGGGACAGTACTATTTCATCCAGCTCGGCCAGTGGGCCGGTTCCGGCTGGGAGCAAGACACAGACTTCACAAGCTATAACAAGCTCAACTGGCTGAAGGACTTCCTGGCAGAGCACGTCGGGGACAGCGGACTCGGGGTATTGATATTCCAGCACTACGGCTGGGACCACGACGGGAGCCCGAAGTACTTCACCGGCAGGATGAGGAGTCTGGAACTCGACGTTCTCATGCGCCGGCCCCTGGGGAGCGGCACCGGCGTGCCGGGCAATCCGTACAATGTCATCGGCATCTTCACCGGGCACACCCATGACCCGATCTACTGCGACATGTACGCCGGGAAGGACGCGCAGGGCAACAGCGTCCGCTTTGACAACATCGTCGTCGACGATGCCGGGGAAGAAACCAACTTCGGGTACTCAATCGTACAGCTTCTCGGTGACACGATGAAGATATCAAGAATGCGAATCTCCCATGGCCCGAAGTACAGATGGCACTACTGGTCAAAGCCCTACCATCTGGGCCCGTAGGAGCGAAGGCAAACAGGGAATCAGACGGGAACGCCGCGGTTTGCCTCCGCCATGGAAATTGACAGGAAAGACGGCCGGACGAAGTCGGATGCGTAGCCAAGCTGCAGTTGCGGTCGGGATTGACAGCAGGCGCAGTCCGATGAGAATGGCAGAGTGATTGACCCGATATTCGCCATGAACCCGCTCCGGCGCAAACTGCTCTGGGTGCTTGTGTCCTATTGCCTGGTTGTATTCTGCTTCGGCGTGGTGTACTGGTTGGCCTGGCGAAGCCAACCGACCGCCTTTGTCTTTGCGGGTTCACTCCCGGTTCATCAGCGGATTGAAACGCTGGAGGGAAGAATCGACCGGCTGGAGCAGAACATCGCCGCCGACCGGCTGCTCGAGGAAGCACCCGCGGCTGCGTCCGACAGCGCCGCGCAGGCACGGATTCCTGCCGAACTGGATTCCCTGGTCAGCCAGGCTCGGGAACTCACGCAGGAGCTTGCTTCAGTGCTGACGCCGCTCGACTTCATCTACTTCAGCCTCATCACGATGTCCACGCTCGGATACGGTGACATTCTACCCAACTCCGTGTTTGTGCGGGGGCTTGTGATTCTACAAGTACTGACCGGGATGTTCCTGGTCGTGGTTGTCGTCAACGAAGTACTTCTGGCCTACAAACAGATTGAAGAGAGCCGGAAGTAGCGGTTCCGGTAAGCACCGAAATGGACTAGCGCACCTTGACCAGACGCACGCAGGACACATCGGTTCGGGTAGAAATCCTGCAGAAGTAGACACCTGCACTTACCCCGACCGCCTGCCACACAATTGCGTGCTCGCCCGCTTCCTGGAAACCGGCAAACGGCCGGGCCACCAGCCTGCCCTCAGTGTCGCGGACAACGCAGGTCACCGGCCCGGATTCATCCAGCCGGTAGCGTATCGCAGTCCGGTCTCGAACCGGATTCGGGTAGGCACAAACCTGTTGGGCACGCCCAGGCTGGTCCGGTTCTTCGATTCCGGTTAGCGGCTGGAGCTGAAAATCATCGGCGAAGACCCTCGCCAGTGGTGCGCCTCAGCCCCCGGAAGTGAAGTCATAAAGGGCTACTTCGACCCTCCAGACTTCACCCGGGTCAACGCCGGGCAAATGCTGCCTCATTTCATCCGCCACGTTCAGCCGGTACTCACGCCAGTCCGGGTCGAGGACCTCAATCAGATGGCAAGTGCTGGTGCTGGTCCAGGTACACTGGGCATTGTGATAGTAGAACCGCGTGTCCCCAAGCAAAGCGCCGCCCGCATCACGGTAACCGACGACAACTGATGCCACCGGCCAGCAGCTTGGTGAACCGGCCCATAGCTCGAACATCGCCCAGAACGACAGGTCCAAGTCAACGCCGACAACGTCAACCGTCTGGCCCAGCCTGGTCCAGCCCGGGCCGCTCGAATGGTGAACGTAGGCCTCGTAATCCGAATCCGGATGGTAGTAGATGCCCCGCTCAACCACGCGGAAGCCGGCGCCGCCCTGGGTCAGAACCCAGCCGTTCTCAAGCGGCAGTTCGAACCCAGGATTCTCCAGCAGGTTCTGCCCAAGACCCGAAGCCAGAACGACCAAAGGCAGCAGCACAATGAGCTTCCTCACTCGGCACTCCTTTCGCATCTTTGGCATTCCGGATGCACAACACCTATCGCCTGCGCATCCAACTCGGCCTGTTCGCCTTTCTCCGCAGTCTCCTTCGTCCGCTTGCGGGTGAAGTCGTCGGCTGTACGTGCATCCCGAGTCATCATCATAAGGATAGAACGGAGTAGCCGTCTGTCAAGCTGCCGGCGAGTGCCTGAGAATCCACCACAAAGGCCGGGAGGAAAGCCAGAATGCCGAATGACAGATCGGGCGGCCATGCATTTTGCCTCTTGCACTCTGCATTCTGCAATCTGACTTCTGACTTCTTCTCTTTGTGTCCTTCGTGCCTTGGTGTCAAGAGAAAGGGTTCCAGGGTTCCAGGGTTGAGCCGTCGGACGGCACCTGCGAGGACGCAGAGCAAGGGTTCGAGGGTGAGATTGCCGCAGTCGCGGAGTTTACACTGAGGGCCCGAATGTGCTCCTTCGCAATGACAGCGGGGTCTGCCATTTTGCCTTTTGCAATTTGCACTTTGACTTCTGATTTCCACCCTCATCTGTGTTCATCTGTGGTTATCTGTGGTTAGGTTTCCTCTTGGCGTTCTTGGCGGTTTCAATCCGCTTTCTGCTGTCCGCCTTCACATGGATTTCCTGACAAGGCAATGCCTCGGCTTGACATCCTTGGCACAAGCTTCTATAATCCCGGCTAAGGAGAATTTATGCCGAAAAGGACTTATCAGCCTTCGAACATAAGCCGCAAGCGCACTCATGGATTTCGCGCCCGGAAGAAAACCCGGGGTGGCCGGGCCGTGCTCAGGCGCCGCCGGGCCAAGGGTCGCAAGCGCCTGGCAGTATGAATGGAAGCGAAGCGAACAGTGCCGCCAGGCACAATCAAGGAATCCCTGAAACGGAACGAGATTCTGCGGCGTCGAGTGGATATGAACCGGGTAATGCGAACCGGTCGTCAGGTGTCCGGCCCGGCGCTCTATCTGCGTTATTCTCCGACAGTTAGCCCCGAAGAAAACCAGCGCCATATAGCCTTTCTGCTGTCCCGCGGCATCAAACTCGCAGTCAAGAGAAACCTGCTCAAGCGGCGCTTGCGTGAGATCTATCGCAGGCATAAGGACTGGTTTCCGGCCGGTTTTGACTACTCTTTCCGCGCCACTTCTTCGGCCGCTGACCTCAATTTCAGTGCCCTGCTTGAACAAACCAGAAACCTTACCAGGAAGTTGCGTGATGATTGCCGGAATAACTAAAGTCATTATCCGGCTCTATCAGTACACCCTGGGCACAGTGCTTCCCAACTCCTGCCGGTTCTCTCCAACTTGCTCTGAGTATGCAATCCAGGCCCTCGAGAAACACGGGCCGAGCCAAGGGCTGTGGCTGGCTGCCAAACGAATCCTCCGCTGCCATCCCTGGGGCGGGTGTGGCTATGACCCGGTTCCGGAAAAGAAGTAAATGAGCAAAGATACACTCCGCATGGTCATCGGGTTCGGAATCATTGTCCTGGTCCTGATTATCTGGCAGGTCGCATTCCGGCCAAAGCCCAGACCGGCCCCTGCTCCGAGAACACCGGCTCCGGCGGAAACCACCCGGCAAGAACCTGCACCGGTTGAAACCACAGTCACAAGAGAACCTGCTCCGGTCGAACTTGCCACATTCACGGCCCAAGCCGCCGA
>JAUWNN010000190.1 GCA_030612625.1 Caldifarciminota bacterium | reverse complement strand
CTGGTCCTCAATCTCTACCCGCAGGTTCTCGCCCAGGGATTCCCGGGCTTTGCGTTCGTACTCCCGCACCTGGCGGCCGATGTCAGTGACCGTTTCAAGAATCTCGGATTCAGACTGGCCCAGGGTTTTCTGGTTGGAAATCTGGAAGAAGTTTCCCCTGGTTTCCGACCCTTCGCCGTACAGGCCCCGGACAACCAGGCCGATATGGACTGCGCCGCGCAGCACTTTCTCAATTTCCTTTGTCATCACCAGGCCGGGCAGATGGACCAGGACCGAAGCCCTCATTCCGGTGCCGAGATTGGTCGGACAGGCGGTCAGGAAACCGAAATCAGGCAGAAAGGCATAAGCAAGCTGGGACTCAAGTTTTTCATCCAGTTTCGAGGCGGCATCAAATGCCTTGGGAAAGTCAAGGCCTGAGACCAGTGCCTGAAACCTCAGATGGTCTTCTTCGTTTACCATCAGGCTCAGTGTTTCGTCCCGGCTCACATAGAGCCCGCGTTTGGTCCCGGAGTCAATGAAATCCGGGGAAATCAGATGACGCTCAAGAAGAAACCGGCTCTGTTCCTCGGTCAACTGCTCATCATCAATGAACTTGCCTTTGTCCAGGTAACCTGAATCCTGCAGGGCCCAGCGCACCGTATCTATAACCCGGGCCTGGTCACTGGCTTTGGCTTTGACCACAAACGGCACATCAGCCAGGTTGCGGGCAAACCTTATCCTGGTGGAAACGACAATGTCAGACTCAGGGCCAGAGGCACCAAGCCAGTTGCCTACCGGGTCAGGTTCGAGCATCGTTCTTGGCTCTCTTCAACTGGTCGCGCAATTTGGCCGCCTTTTCGTAATTCTCGGCATGGATTGCGTCCTGCAGTTCTTCCCGGAGGCGCTGGGTATTCATTTTGAGCTGAGCCTGCTTGCGGCCGGTCCTGGTGGTTTTGCCGACATGTTGAACCGCACCGTGAATGCGCCGGATAAGGGGCTCAAGCTTGGACCGGAAATGCTCGTAGCAGTCAGCACAGCCCAGCCTGCCCAGCCGCTTGAAATCGGCAAAGCTCATCCCGCAGCGCGGACAGACCAGATTCCGGTCTTCTTCAGCCGTTTTGCCTTTGACTTCGGCCAGGACTTCGGCAACGCTCATCTTGATTTTCTCCGCTTCGGCAAAACCCCGCTTGCGGGCACAATCGGCGCATACCTCAAACTCGGTGACCTTGCCGTCTTTGTCCATCTGCCGCACTGTCATTACCGCCGGGTTCTTGTCGCACAGGTCACACTTTTTCATTGTCCAGTTTCCCGTCAGAAAGCTTCAGGACACGGCCGGCTCGGGCTGCTACGGTCTGATTATGTGTTACTACCACCATCGTCATGCTCCTGTTCCGGTTCAAGCTCACCAGAAGGTTCATCAGTGCGTTGCTCGAGGCCACGTCCAGATTTCCGGTCGGCTCGTCAGCCAGAATCACGGCCGGCTCGTTCACCAGAGCCCGGGCTACTGCGGCCTTTGACTTCTCGCCGCCCGAAAGCTGGGCCGGCCGGTGGTTCAGGCGGTTGGTGAAATCAACTTCCTCAAGCACGTGGCGCGCCCGGGAAAACGCCTCGGACTCACTCCTGCCGGCAATGAGCAGCGGTAGAGCAACGTTCTCAAGCACCGTGAATTCAGCCAGAAGGTGGTGAAACTGAAACACGAATCCCACCTTCTGATTCCGTAACTCCGGCAGACCGGTACTAGAATAGCTGAAAATGTCCAGAGAATCAAGGAACACCTTGCCCTGAGTAGGCCGGTCCAGCCCGCCCAGGATGTGCAGAAGCGTGGATTTGCCTGTGCCTGAATGGCCGGTAATCGATAAGAACTCCCCGCGGTCCACTGAGAGGTCAACCCCTTTCAGCACCTCAAGCCGCTCAGCACCGGTCTTGAAAACCCGCCAGACCCCTTGCGCCTGTATGACAGGCGCGGGACCGGGGATTGGGGATTGGGGGTTCGGGGTTCGGGGTTCGGGCCCGATTCCCTGTTCCCTACTCCCTGTTTCCTTATTCATACCTTATTGCCTCGACCGGGTCCAGCCGGGCCGCTTTGTAGGCCGGATAGACGGCAGCCGCCAGGGTGATGATTACCGCGGCCGTGCATACCACCACAAAGTCCTGCCACTGCATCTGGACCGGCAGGTTCTTGATAAAATAGACGTCGCCGGGCAGAGTCACCAGCCGGTATGTGTTCAGGAGCCAGGAAACAATGAAACCGAATACCGCGCCCAGGCCGGTGCCTATTCCACCCATCAGCAGACCGGCGTAGATGAATATCCTTGTCAGGCTCTGGGGCCGGGCCCCGAGCGTCTTGAGGATGCCGATTTCCCGGGTTTTTCTCAGGACAATCATCGTCAGCATCCCGACGATATTGAACGCGGCCACAAGCACAATCAGCACCAGCACTATGAAAGTAACGACTTTTTCCAGACGCAGGGCCGTGAAGAGATTCCGGTTCTGGGCTATCCAGTCAACCGCGCGGAAAGGAAAGCCCAGCCGGCTTGTGATAAGCCGAGCGAGCTTGCCCGAAGAGTAGATGTTACTGACCCGCGCCTCATATCCGGTCACCATCCCTTCCATCCCGAGAAACCGCTGCAACTCCTCAAGCCCGATATAGACAAAGATGCTGTTGTACTCATACATCCCGGAGTCGAATATCCCGTTCACCCGGAAATGTTTTGTTCTGGGCACAAACCCGAGCGGGGTGCTGGTGCCGGCGAAAGGCGAAACGATATTCAGCTTATCTCCGACCACCACACCCAGAACCCGGGCCAGCTCTATTCCGATGACCACCCCGCTCGAATCAAAGGAGAACGCTCCCTCGATTACGCCTGCCGCAATGTCGGTAATCCCTTGTTCGCGCTTCGGGTCAATCCCGCGAATGACAACCCCTTCGACTGCGCTCTCAGACCTGACCAGAGTTTTGGCATAGACAAAAGGAGCGACGTCTACCACTCCGGGAAATGCCCGGATGCGCGCAAGCAGGGTATCCTCAGAACCGGCGTAGCTGATTGGTGCGTACGAGTACTTGGTCACCACAATGTGGGGCGTGGTGCCCAGAATCCGCTCCTGGAGTTCTTTGTGGAAACCGTTGATAACCGAAAGGACAATCAGTATTGCGGCGACCCCGATGAATACCCCGCCGATCGCTATCGCGGTGACTCCGGAGATGCGTTGACCGGCCCGGCTCCGCAGATAGCGCCGGGCGACGAAAAGCTCAAACTTCACAGGACACCTCGGACAAACCAGAAATCAGAATGCAGATACCAGAAGTTCTTTACGCCCGACGCATTACGCAGTACGCTTAACGCCAGACCCCGGGCGTGATGCGTGAAGCGTGGAGCATAGGGCCTCATTACTTTCTGCATTCTGGTTTCTGACTTCTGAATTCTGACTTCTCCTCAGTCGTTCTGCGGCCTCAGTTGAGGAAACAGAATCACGTCCCTTATTGACGGCGTGTTGGTCAGGAGCATCACCATCCGGTCAACGCCCAGGCCCAGCCCTCCGGTCGGCGGCATCCCGTATTCAAGCGCGGTGCAGAAGTCCTGGTCCAGAGTCGCAAACTCCTCGTTCCGCTTGATTTGTTCCTCGAAACGGTGCCGCTGTTCGACCGGGTCGTTGAGCTCGCTGAACGCATTGCCCAGTTCCATCCCGCACACCACCGGCTCGAACCGCTCGACCAGGTCCGGGTTGTCCCGGTGGGTCTTGGCCAGGGGACAGGTAATTTTGGGATGGTCCATCACAAAGGTCGGCTCGACGATATGGTCCTGGACCAGTGTCTCGAACAGCTTGTCCAGGAGCTTTGCCCGGGAAGGCTGTCCTGTTACCTGGAGGCCGAACTTGGCCCCGGCTTTCTCAAGCATCTCCTGGGAGAGCTTCAACGGGTCGGCCTCAATTTTCTCAGCCAGGGCATCAATAAACTTGAGCCGGCGCCAGGGCTTGCCCAAGTCAAAGGTTTCGTTGCCAAAGGTGACTTCGGTTTTGCCATGAAGCTGCTGGGCCAGGAACCGGAACAGCTCCTCAACCATGGTCATCATATCGGTGTAGTCGGCATAAGCCTGGTACGCCTCAACCTGGGTGAACTCCGGGTTATGGGTCCGGTCCAGACCTTCATTTCGGAAATCCTTGCACAGTTCATAAACCCGCTCCATCCCGCCGATGAGAAGCCGCTTCAGGTACAGCTCGTCCGAAATGCGCAGAAACATCTCCTGGTTGAGCACGTTATAGCGGGTCTTGAACGGCTCGGCTGCGGCCCCGCCGTAAATCGGCTGCAGGGTTGGGGTTTCGACTTCGACAAAATCCCGGCTGTCCAGGAACTGCCGAATCAGGCTGACAATCCGGGCCCGGGCCAGGAAAACCCTCCGGGCATCGGGATTCACTATCAGGTCAACATACCGCTGCCGGTATCGTATCTCAACGTCCTTGAGCCCGTGGAACTTCTCGGGCAACGGCCTCAGCGACTTGGCCAGCAGGACCAGCTCCTTGACCAGAATCGTGATTTCGCCCATCCGGGTGCGAAATACCTCGCCCCTGGCACCAACCATGTCACCGGTGTCCAGAAGGGACAGTTGGTCAAAAGCCTTATCGCCAATCGTATCCTTGCGCAAATAGAGCTGGATTTCACCACCTGAGTCCTGGATATGCCCGAACTGGGTCTTGCCGTGCAACCGTCTTGAAATCAACCGGCCGGCAACTTTCACCTCGGTTTTGGCCTGGCTCAGTTCGTCAAATCCGGCAATCACTTCGGCCGCAGTATGAGTCCTGTCCCAGCGATACGGATAGGGCGAAATGCCCTGCTCCTGCAGCTTTGCCAGCTTCTCGTGCCGGGATTGCTCCTGTCCATGGGTTTCTGACATCGGCGGAAACTATAACCCCGACCCTGCTGAAGTCAAGACGACCTCCGGACCCGCACACCATTCAACCAAGGGGTCTTCGTGTGCCTTGCCAGGGCCGCAAAGTTAGACTTGACAGTTCATTTGTGCGCAAGTAGATTACATCCAGTCAGATGAATACTAGCGGACCAGTCCGCAGTTTAGCTACTGGTCAAGATATGAGCCCTGTGCGCCGTAGTCCAGAAAACTAAGGAGGAATGCAGATGAAAGCAACAGTCAAGCTGCTCACGGTGTTGACGGGTGTGGTGCTGATGCTGACGATGGTCGGGTGTCCGAAAAAGGTGATCAAGGAAGAACCAATTCCCCCGCCACCTCCGCCCGACACCACGCCTGAGATAATCGGAGTGCCCGGGATTGAGCTCAACCTCGCTACAGTCCACTTCGAGTTCGACAAGTTCGCTATCCGAGCCGGTGATGCCGACATTCTGAAGGACAATGCGGACCAGCTCCTCAAGGCCGCCGAAGCAGACCAGAAGCCGATGGTCATGATTGAGGGCCACTGCTGTCCGATTGGCACTGCTGAATACAACATGGCTCTGGGTCAGCGCCGGGCCGAAGCGGCCAAGTCTTATCTCGTCAAGCTGGGAGTAGGCGCCTCACAGCTCACCACTATCAGCTCTGGCGACGAGATGCTGTTCACCAGCAAGCCGGATGAGTACGAGATGATCCGGCGGTGCGAGTTCAAGCCTGAAGAGGAATAGGACAGGACCAGAACTGCATTCTCGATGACCGATGACAGCCAGTAGGCTCGGGTTTACAGCCGGCCTGGCCGTAACCTGGAGCCTGCTGGTTGTCTTTTCTTTCACCGGCTGTTCCTGGCACCAGGAATACATCCGCCGCGGGGTTCTGCTGGATTCACTCGCAGCCGGAACCGACCGGATTGAAAAGGAACAAGCCAACCAGGGTGAGGGGTTGAGGGAGATGCAGGCCGACATGCTGACCGAAATCGAGGCGGTGAGAACCAGCATCTCCCAGCTTGAGGCCAGGATGATTGATTTGGACGAGCGACTGGCAAGGATTGGCCGGAAGCTCGGGGTCTGGCACGAAGTGGTTGTAGCGCCTGATACAATGGCAGGG
>JAUWNN010000124.1 GCA_030612625.1 Caldifarciminota bacterium | reverse complement strand
GTGGCGAGACCGGAGCAATTACAATGAAGACCGTCACTTGGCTCAAATCATGCGCCACCGTATGAGGCTAACATCAAGCTCTGTTTGACATAGTGAGTCTTTGTGTTTAGATTCTGCCATCTGTGTTTATCTGTGGTTTCCCCTCTGCCTGACATCCTGAGCCTTTCGCTCTAACCTTCCTCGAGCCGGCCTTCGCGGTCCCTGGACCTCGTGAGCCATCGGATGGCACCCTTCGACAGGCTCAGGGCAGGCTCTGTTCCTTCGTCGCAGAACGTCACTCGCAATTCGTTATTCGACATTCGACCGCACTGCGCCTGATTTTCCTTGACCTGACCCTGATATGGCCTAGGCTTGGACTCGTATCTACAATCAGGAGCTGTGGAAGACCGGGTGCATGAATTGCACGAACGGTTGCTTCAGACCAGGTCTGAAGCACAGGGAAAGCCGTGGAAATCGGCTGCGGTCCCGCCCACTGTAAGCGGCCAGCGCTGCCCGGCAGCGCCTGCCTGTCATAGCCACTGGCCTTGTGCCGGGAAGGTGACAGGCTTTGCCGCAAGCCAGGAGACCTGTCCACTGCTCTTCCAGGATGCCGCTGCGCGGCAGACTGGAAGGAATGGGAAATAATTCTCATTCCAACAACTGGCGCATAGCGCCATTCAGGTTCAACTTGCGTGGAAAGGAGAATCAGGATGAACCACAAACCCGTCACCCGTCCTGTCCTGCCGGCCATTGCTGTTCTGGCGCTTGTCTCAATGGCCCGGGCCGCAACCTTTCAAGGCACTGTCCTTGATGCCTACACCAGACAGCCGGTTCCTCACGCCGAAGTCTACGTGTTCGACCTCGACATAACCACAACTACCGGCGAACAGGGAGAGTTCGGAATCACAACCTCAAGAGACGCGGTATCGCTCGAGGTATCACGCGTCGGCTACAGGATGAGAACCTGGCATGACCTGTCCCTGACCAAGCCGATACGCCTGTACCTCTTGCCTGAGGCAATCAGTCTTGATGGCGTAACCGTCAGCGCATACCGCACTCCGGTCGCAGTAGACAAATCCGGGCCGGTCACGGTTCTGGAACGGAAAGAAGCCGGCCGTGGTGGCAACACCGACTTGGCTGCTGCGGTCCGAACGACCCCTTCGGCATTCGGACGTGACAACGTGAACTTCACCAGCGTGCTGTTGCGCGGAACAAACGCAAGTCACACGATGATTGCCATTGACGGAGTCAGGCTCAACTCAGCCCAGAACGGCACCTTTGACCTAACCACCCTGCCGCTGACTCTGGCCCGGAGAATCGAGATTGCGCGCGGCGGCAACTCGGCCCTTTACGGCTCAAGCCCGGTCGGCGGGCTTGTCAACATCATCACCCCTGAGCCTGGCCGGCTCAGCGCAAACCTGCGCGCCGGTCTCGGCTCCTTCGGCAGAAAGCACATCCAGTTGAGCCACACCAACTGGTATCAACCAGTCGGATACCTGGTGGCTGCCAATTTCTCCAGCACGGACAACCGGTTCGATTACCAGGACAGTACCGCTGCAACCCGAACCATGAGCAACGCCGACTTCGAGAACAAAGGCATCCTGGCCAAAGGGCTTTTCCGGACCGGACCGCACAACTTCACCCTGATAGGTGAGTACAACATCACTGAAAGGGGTGCACCTGGTTCCCTTGTCTGGCCCAGTGACAGCGCACGCCGCGACGACCACCGGGGAATCGCCCAACTGGCGTACGCGTTCCAGCCTTCCGAGAACCTGCGCACCGCGGCCCGGGCTTTCTATCACCAGTTCTGGCAGAACTTTCGCGACCCCGCCGCCTTTGTTCCGATGAGCGATACCCACAACCTGAACAACACCGGCATTCAACTCGACCAGAGCCTTCACTTCGCCCCCTGGGGAATGGCAATGGCAGGACTCGACGCGAGCGAAGAAGAGCTTACCAGCACTTCGGTCGGCTATCCCAATCGTCTGACCATTGCCGGCTGGGCTCAGGCCCGGGTTGACTATTCCGGCTTCACGCTGAATCCGGTAGTCCGATATGAACGGTTGTCTCAGCAACACATCACCGACTCGACTGAAGCCAGGTCAACCTTGGGGGTCTTCAGCCCCAAAGCAACGCTCACCTGGTCCGGGCTGGAATGGGCAAGCATCTACGCCGGTGTCGGCAAATCATTCCGCGCCCCGACTTTCAACGACCTGTACTGGCCCGAGGATATGTTCTCCTACGGCAACCCGCATCTCAAACCCGAATGGTCAACCAACTTCGACATCGGCATCCGAGGCAGCAAACCGGACTTCCTGTGCTACTGGATTGGATACTACCACTCCAGCCTGACCGACCTGATTCAGTGGCAGCCTGACACCATGTTCCGGTATCATCCAATCAACATCGACAGCGCGACAATCAGCGGCCTCGAACTGGAACTCAACCTGGACCTTGGCTACGCCGGCCTCGCCGGAAACCTGGACCTCTCCAGGGCCCAATCCGGTGGAGCCAGGCTCTACTACCGGCCCGAACTTGTCGGCAGGGCCACGTTGTGGGCGCAGCACACCTTTGGTCCGGTTGCCGCCCACATCAGCCTGACCGGAGAACACACCGGCAACCGACTGACCGACCCCACTTTCCCTGATACTGTGCCTGAAATCATGCCTGGATACTCGCTGTTCCATGTTGAAGCTTCAGTCAGCCCGACCATCGGCCCTTTGGTCGTAACCCCCAGGTTCGGCATCCGCAACCTGTTCGACCAGAGGTATCAGACTGTCAAGGACTATCCGGTTCCGGGCCGAACCTGGTATGCAGAATTGGAGTTCGGAATCTAGTCAGTACCGCAGGAGTCGGGCTCACCGACTCTGGCGACTTCTAGCAGACGGGCCATCTCAATGGCCCGTTCTATTTCGGCCAGATATCCGGCCGTGAGCCGGTTGAATTCCTCGCGGTACTTCTTCAGCACCGGGTCGGCCCTGGGTGGAATCACTTTCAGCGGATTCACCGGCTTGCCCTTCTTGCGTATCTCAAAATGGAGGTGCGGACCGGTAGAAAGCCCGGTTGAACCGACATAACCGACAGTCTGTCCCTGACGTACCCTTCGTCCCTGCCTGGTTCCCGGGCCGAATCCGGAGAGGTGGCCGTACCTTGAAGAAAGCCCACCCTTGTGCTTGATTTCCACCAGCCTGCCGTATCCGCCGACCCACCGGGCAATCGTGACAGCTCCGTCCGCCACTGCGCTCACCGGTGTTCCGCTCGGGGCCGCATAATCAACACCATTATGCTTGCACCGAATCCGCCTGATTGGATGGAACCGCATCCCGAAATGGGACGTAATCTTGGAAAACTGAAGTGGCGAGCGCAGCACCGTTTTCCGAAGCGACTGTCCCTTCTTGTTGTAATAATCCCAGTGCCCGCGCGGGTCTTGATAAAAGAACCCGTAAGTGTTATCGGTCCGGCCTCTGTAGTGAACCGCATGAATCCGGCCATACCGGTAGAATGCTGTGTCTACAAACAGCTTGTCTACGATAATCTCAAACGAATCGCCGTCATTCGACTCGGTGAAAAAGTCCACATCATAGCGCAGTATGTCGGTGAAGTTCACTGCGAGCCAGGGCGTTTCTCCCAGAGCAAGCAGAGAGTGCCAGAAAGACTCTTTGACCGTTCCGGACACCACTGTCTTGACCGTATCGACCGGTTTTATCTTCTTGGCCGCTATCGCGCCGGTCGAATCGAACCTGACATCGTAGCTGGTCTTCATGTCCTTGTGATAAGTCAACTCGGCCAGGTCCAGACCCTGGTAGAAAAGCGTGACCGAATCACCAGGCTTCAGCCTGCGGAAGTCGAAATCGGTCTTGGCCAAGGCGTCATGTGCCTGATTGACCAATTCCCTTGGCACCGACATCCGGATAAGCATATTGTTCAGCACTTCGTACTGTTGCATCGTATCCCCGGTCACGTAGACAGAATCAGCACACGGCAACTCAGGCCCGCATATAAAAGCGGTCCCCCTGCTCAACCCCCATCTGAGCAAAAGCACTACTGCTGCCAGCGCAACAAGCACCCCGATAACCATTACAGTCGGCGAAGCCGGCAGCTTCCTTCTCTGCTTCACAGGACCCGGTTCAGTCATCATTCGTCATTCGCAATTCGCAATTCGTCATTCCATGATTTCTATCTGGTCCGGATTCCTGACAATCATCTCAGGTGCTCCTTTGTACTCCTTGACAAGCCCGCTTATCCGAACCGTCTTGCTCTTATAGTGCTCCCTGGCGTTCTCCGGAAACTTGTGCAGGTCAGTAACGAATATCGCCACCGAGAACGTATTGCGGTAGTCCTCATGGAAATTGAGGAACAGCACTTTGTCTGACTGATAGGTGCGCACAATCGTTCCTTCAACCGTGGCCAGCTTGCCGATATAATCACCGGCCACAGCCCAGGAAATGACACCGGAATCACCCAGGCTTTCCCTTGCCAGCTTTTCCCTGATCAGCCTGATACTTGGCGGAGTGAAGACATTGAACGCCCACAACCCCCGGCCGATACTGGCTGCCTGCTTCTCAAGCATCTCCAGCGTATCACGGTATTTCAGGCTCTCCTGGTACAACCTGACCGTTGCATACCCCTTGGCAATCATCTCCAGATTGATATTCGTATCCCCGACCCACACATAGCGCAGCAGCCGGCCGAAATGGTCCTTATCAGACAAATCGCTCTCCAGCCGAACGGTCCGGCCCAACACGTACTTCCCAAGAATCTCGGTCGCAACATCCCCACCAGGCTGGTAGCTCTCAGCCGCATCAATGCCCAGCAGCCGCACGTGCTGGCTGTCCGAAGTTAGAAAGGTATCGCCGTCATTCACCTTGATAACCCGGGTAACTTCATCTGCGTGCAGACCAACTCCAAGAAGCAAAAGCCCGACAACAACATAACTCAATCCCTTTTTCCGCCGTCGCTCTGTAGTCATGCATTTTGCCTTTTGCACTTTGTACTTTGACATCTGCCTTCCGCCTTCATCCTTCATCCTCCCGCCTTCATCCTTCTATTCCAGTATCTCAATCTGCCCCGGGTCATTGATTATCATCTCGGGCGCATTCTGATATTCCTTGATAATCCCGGTCACCCGGACCAGCCGCTTCTTGTAGAAGTCCTCAGGATAAGGCGGAAACTTCTCCAGGTCACCGGCAAACACCACCGCCTTGAAATGCCTCCGATAATCCTGGTGAAAGTTCATGATAAACACCTTGTCCGACTTGTAAGTTGCCACCACTGTGCCCACCACCCGGACCAGCCGGCCGTAGTACTTGTCCGTCTCATCCCAGGAAACGGTCTCAAGCCAGGGGTCAACGTCACTGGTGTCTGCAAGGTATTGCTCCGGCACTGTGAATGACGGCGGTGCAAACACATCAAACGGCCACAGCCCTTTCCCGACCCGGGCTGCGGTCTGCTCAAGCTTCTGCAAACTGTCGCCGTATTTCAGACCTTCCTCGGGCAGCTTGACCGAGGCAAAACCCTTGTGCACCAGCGCGGCATTGACCAGAGTATCGCCCACAAACACACAGCGCAAAAGCCTGCCCTTGTCATCGGCATCCTGACCGTCCGACTCAAGCCTTACCTTCCGCCCCAGCACGTACTTCTCCAGCACGTCCCGGCAAATATCCCCGCCAGCCTGATAAATCTCGGGCGCTTCGATACCAAGCAACCTCACCCGCTGGCTGTCTGAAGTCAGGAACTCGGTGCCGCTGTCAACCCGGATTACCTGTTTCACCTCGGCTGCGAACAACCCGGTTGCAATAGCCAGGACACCCGGAAGCAAACCTCTCACGATTGTCTCCGTGATTCGCACAATATGCAGAAGTCTAGCGACTACTCGCCTGAAATCAACCGCCGAACCAGCTAACAGCCTACGGCTTACGGCTCACAGCTAACAGCCAACCGCTTACCGCCAACCGCATTCCGCCTGCCGCCTTCCGCACTCTGCCTTTCAGCCTTATCTGTGTTTATCTGTGGTTTTCACTCCGCCTTTCTTCGTGCCCCTTCGTGCCTTGGTGTCAGAAGAAAGGGTTCCAGGGTTCTAGCCCCGCCCACTTGTTCTGCGGCCGCGCAGGTGCCGTCCGACGGCTCAACCCTTGGCCCCTCGACCCCTTCTTTTCTGCGTCTATCCGTGTTCATCTGCGGTTCATTCTTCCCTTGGCGTTCTTGGCGTCCTTGGCGGTTTGCCCTTCTTTGTGTTCTTCGTGCCTTTGTGTTTAGTCTTTATTCTTGGCGACCTTAGCGGTTGCTCTCTGCGGTTCGCGATTCGACATTCCTTGACCGCTCCATCGCCCTTGCTAGAATCCCGTAGTCTGACAGCATGGGATGAATGACAGTGCCGGGCCAACCTGGAAGCTCTTTCTTGTGTTGCGAAGCAGCAGGCGATTGAGTCACAGACCCGACCGGCAAACCACCAAAGGAGGTAGAATGGTGAAACGGTCTATCATACTGGTCCTGCTTGTTGGGGTGGTCGTACTCTTCACCGGGTGCGACACCGCCACCAAGATTATCGGCACGCTGATACTTCAGACGGGTCAGTCAGGCGATGTGCAGAACAGCCGGGTTGAGCTGTACGAAAAAGCAGACCTGACCGGTACGCCGGTCAAAGAAGTAGGTTCTGAACAAAGCGGCAATACCACCAGGTCGCCGTTCGAATTCAGCGATGTGATTGAAGGATACTACTATCTTCTGGCATGGAAGGACCTGGACGGCGACGGTGAGGTCAGCGACAAGGACATCGTCGGGGTCTACGGCGGAGAGTACAGGCCCGGCTACGGCGGCGCACAACTGACAGTAACCAACGGGAAAACCACTGATGTCGGCGAAATCGTAATGCTCATCTATAAGGAACTGAAGATAACCGCTTCGGGCGTGCGCGTGAACAACAACACGGAAACGAACTTCAACTACTCCTTCAACTACGATGTCACGGTGACGTCGCTCACCATTACCTTCCCAGGCTACGCCCCGATGGCCGACCCGGATGCGCCCGGCCCCAAGACTGCGGGCACGACCTACAATTCTGACGGCTGGAATGTCGGCGGCGGAGTAATGCCCACCGGCGCGCACAACCTGAACTTCGCGGGTTCATGGGACGGCACAACCTTCGACATTGACGTTACGGTACAGATAAACTAGCCGAACTCTACCCGAACACTATCAAGGAGGAGCCGCTGGCTCCTCCTTTCTCTTCAGCTTTCCGCCTTCCACACTCTGCCTTTTGACTTCATCCTTCCGCCTTCATCCTTCATCCCTCCGTATGTTGACAACAGGCCTTCTCTCCCCTATTCTGGCTGGCGATGGAAATGAGACTACTTGGTTGGCTGTGGCTGATTCCGCTGCAAGTCTATGTATGCCTTGCGGGCTGCGGCCAGAACCGAGGCTGCGAACCCCACCCGGAAATGCTCAGTGACAGCCGGTGGCATCGAGTCGCAGAATCTGACACAGGACAACGCATAGAACCTTCTAATGAAGAGTACGAAGACGCCTGGTGGAACCGAGATAGCGTTCCGATGACAGACCGGATGGATCTTGATTCAGTGCCCAAGCTCATCTCCGCAGTAGTACCGGAATACCCGCAGGTCGGCAGAGATTCAGGCTGGGAGGGAAGGGTCCTTGTTGGGGTACTAGTTGACACCAATGGCTCAGTCCTCACTGCTAGGCTGGTCCGGCCCTGCGTCTACCCGGTGCTCAATAATACAGCAAGAAAGTCCGCGATGCGCTGCAAGTTCACTCCTGCATTCTACGAGGGCAGAACCGTACGCGCCTGGGAGTTGATTCCATATTGGTTCCGTTTGGACTGATGCGCCCCTCAGTCTACAACTCTCCCGTTACCATCGACAGCCACATGACACCAAAACAAAGGGCAAATTGCAGAATCAAGGGTCAGAATCTGGCCCAAGAAACAAATAGGGACGACACGGGTTTTCCGCCCGCCGAGAATTAAGGGGACACATTAACTATCAGGACAGGGTTGAGAAGGTAGTCGAAGCCGACGAGGCGATGGCCGCTGCCTTTCGCCGGAGACTCCGGGAAGTCGCCGGCTTCGTCAACGTACCAGAACCCATTCCGATGCGGAATAACCCGGGGGCAACGGTGAGGAATTAAGGGGACACAATACCTAATTCTGGCCCTCATCATCACCATCGACTTCTCGGACAAGGCGCAAGACGGCCTACCGCTGACCGCTAACAGCTTGCAGCCGACAGCTGGGCAGAGAGACCCTTGAGCCATCGGATGGCACCCTTCGGCAGGTGAGCCATCGGATGGCACCTGCCCCTCTGGGGGCAGAGCAGGGCAGGCTCTGCTCAAAGCAGAGCAGGATGACAAGAAGAACAGTTGCGCCATCTGCTTCGCTTCCATTCTATCCTTCCACAGAGTTATATCCCGATATCGGCAAAGCAGCCGTAAGAAATTTGGGGGTGGGTCTCCCAGGGGCCGTTTAGGGGAGCGTTTGCCTCAGTCTTTGTTTCAGCCTTTGTGCCGGAGTTTGTCTCAGCCTTTGTCTTGGCCTTAGTCTCGGTCTTTGTCCGGGTCTTCGTGCTGGCCTTTGTCCTGGTCTTTGTTTCAGCCTTTGTGTTGGCCTTTGTCTCGGTCTTTGTCTGGGTCTTCGTGACGGCCTTTGTCCTTGTCTTTGTGTCAGTCTTTGCGCCGGTCTTTGTTTCAGCCTTTGTCTCGGCGTTTGTCTCAGTCTATGTTTCGGCCTTTGTCCTGGTCTTTGTGCCGGTCTTTGTCTCAGCCTTTCCGTTGGTCTTTGTCCGAGCCTTTGCGCCGGCCTTTGTCTGAG
>JAUWNN010000234.1 GCA_030612625.1 Caldifarciminota bacterium | reverse complement strand
GGGCTCTCGGACGAAGAGTACTTGCGACTGAAGGTACTGACGATGACCCTGCCGCGAATCTGAAGGGCGAACAGTCATGCAAACGAGCCCAAATCACCCACACAAACACGCGAAGAGCCAAAAAAGGCTTGACAAGCGATTTTCTCGTAATGATAATACCGTATCTTAAGAAGGCAACCATAAGGAGGTCGAATTGATACGTGCGATTTTCTTGTCTACTGGCGTAGCACTCCTGGTAGTTGGATGCGCCACGACCGGGGTGGTGAATGCACCTGGGCGGCCAACCAGATACGAAGACCCCGGTTCTCCGGGCCTCGTTCAGGGCATCGGAATCGAGTCACAAGACATAATAAGCGTGGCTGACCAAATGGTCCGGGATATCATGAAGACTCCGGCCATTACCGGCAGGTCGGCGCCGCCCCGGGTCGTACTGGATGCTGAGTATTTCAGAAACGAGAGCTCGACGCCCTTCGACAAAAGCCTAATCACTGACCGCCTGAGAGTGGAGCTGAACCGCGCCGCTTCGGGGAAAGTCACGTTTATCGGCAGGCACTACCAAGACATGATAGAGAAGGAACGCGAATTGAAACGAGAAGGCTATGTTTCACCCGGAACCGGGGAAAGCGCCGCCAAACCTGCAGGGGCAGACTATCGGTTAGGAGGCCGTATTGGCTCCCTTGACCAAGTAGATGCTAGAACCGGCGCAAAGGCTTCCTACTTCCAGATAGTATTCGAGATGGTAGACCTTGAGACAGGGGCTATCGTGTGGAACAATATGTACGATTTCAGAAAGTCCGGCCAGGACGACGTGTTATATCGATAGCTACTAAGGAGGTTATATGATACTGCGAAAGGCCACATTACTGGTTGCTGCAGCTATGCTGCTTGGAACAGGATGTCTCAGCGTGAGAGAAGGAACACACCGGGCCAAGTCGGTCCCTTCCGGGGAGCACCATCGGACTGGTATTTATTGGAACAACTTCGTGCTGACGGACGATGCTATCGCGCACAAAATAGCAATTGAAGACCAAGGCTCTCGACGTACGGCAACAGGTACCCTTGAAGTGTGGGCTCAGGTTCGGAATCGAACAAACTATCCGCTCCAGATCGAAGGCAGAATTCAGTTCTATGACCGCGAACAGGTACCGATTGAAGGTCCGAGCGCCTGGAAGCGTCTCATGCTTCCGGCAAACACAATCGCAACTTGGACCGAAACATCTGTGAAGGCGTCCGAAGTAGCCTACTACTTCGGCGAAATCAGAGAAGGACGCTGAAATGAGAACTTTAGGAACTTCTGTTCTTGTTGCCCTCCTGGCTATAGTACTGACTGTGGGCGGATGCGTCTGGTACAAGGGTAGGCTGATTAGACCCAGAATCATTCCTGAGATCGAAGCAGATACCCCGGCCGATACGGTGAACCCGGTCCGGCGGACAAGCTCGGAGCAGCCGCCACCCGGCTCGCTCCCGGGCGGGCAGTCCTCGTCAACGGGCCAACCGAGCGGCAGCAGTCATATCACAACGCTGACCGGCCGCGACTGGTCCGGAACCATCACGCGGTTTCAGAAGGCCTACGACGCATCCGGAAAGCCGCGGATAGCCGTCTTCCTGAATCGCGCGCTCAGTGACGAAGTTCGGGACTGGGCAATGGATGACGGCTGGGTGTTCTATGCCGAAACCACCGGAAAAGGCGGCTGGCGCGGAGAAGGCTACTACGTCGAGCCTGTTGACGAATCAGGCGCCCGTCCCAGTCCACGTGAGTACTGGATGTGGGCTTTCGAAGACGGCTTCATCGAACCGTTCACTGAGACCGGTGCCAAACTGATTGACCGCGCCACAATACTGCGCCTGACTGCTGCACAGGAACAAGGCAAACAGGGAACTCTCAGACCACTGGCACCGAAGAAAGTCGAGACGAATGCCCTAGTTGGCTACGCCGACATCTTCATTGAAGTGCTCATCTCAACTGACCCCAAGTCGCTGTTCGGACACGTGTTCAAGGCGACAGCTAAGGAGGTCAAGACCGGCCGTCTGCTGGCCAACGTAACCAGCGTTTCCTGGGAACGCGATGCGGCACAGGAGGAATATGTCGGCACCCCGCACGGCTACAAGAAAGTGAAGAAAACCGCGAAGCCGCCGAAGCTCCAGGAAACCGCGCGTACGCTGGCACTCGAGACCCTGAGCGCAGTGGCGAGAACCTGGGGTCAGTAGGTCAAGCTGTGGAGACACTGCTATGAGAAGAACACCGCGACTGCTTGTGCTTGCGCTGCTCCTCGTGTTTGCCGCGTTGCTCACCAATTGCGCCACACGGTACCCGCCTCTCAACTTGTGGTACGACTCAGCAGTAAGGGGGCTCGATGGCGGAGGTAGTAATGTTGCTCTCGTTAAGTTCACTGACATGCGCGAGGATACGGATACGCTCGTTTTCCAGTGCAATTCTACGCGTGAGGTAACGCGACGATGGGCAATTCACGAGCAAGATGCCGGTGCCTGGGTGACAAACGCCCTGGCCGAGGAACTCGAGAAGTCCGGTTTCTTGGTGGACAAGTACCACGACGCTCCTGCACGCGAGACGAAGTTGGTTGTCAACTGCATACTATACGAAACATACATTGACTACGACGAGCCACCGACCCGTGGATGCGGCTGCCTGGGCGGCATAATAGCGGATATCGGCAGTCGCTGCGGGGCATGGGTCAAATCCCACGTCGCTATCGAATGGAACGGCATCCCCGTGATTAACCAGCAGTACATCGGACACGCCCAGGTCTCCGGTGGTCAATCACGAGGCCGCTTCGAACGAGCCCTCAACAACGCCCTGCAGGACATGATGAAGAAGCTGGTTCCAGATTTGGTTTCGATATCTAAGATGGGAGGGCGCTCATGAAGTATCGCTTCCTTGCAGTTCTTCTCGCCGCAGTCGGAGCCGTCCTGTTCATTTCCTGCGCGACAATCCGGCCGCATGAAGCGTCCTTCTCCGGCGACCGCACATTCGTTCCTGGCTTCAAACCACTTGAACTCAATGTGACTGCGCTGGGCCAGGGCAGCAGGAAGCTGGACGCATCGTCCATGTATCCACCACCGCCCACCGGCGACCCCAAGAAAGCTGACCAGGAGGTGCGAGATCGGGCCGTTGCGCTGGCGGACTGCGGCATTGCGGCCTGCTATGCCAACGACTTGCCTCTTGCCAGGAAGGCCCTTGATGAGGCAACAGCTACACTGGGCGGCCATGTCACCACAGCAAGAGACGCGAAAGCCCGAGCGCTGTTCTTCAGCAAGGAGAGCGATAAGACCTTCCGGGGGGAACCACATGAACGGGCCGTGGTCTTTCTGTTCAGAGGCCTGCTCTACCTGGCGGAAGGCGATGCTGAGAATGCCCAGGCTTGCTTCAAGTCCGGCGCACTACAGGATGCTATGGCCAGCGGCGCAGAAGACCGGTCCGACTGGCTCAGCATAGACCTGCTACTCCTGGTCGCAAAACGTCTGATCGGTGCGTCCGATGCCCGCGACTGGCAGTCGTTCATTGCCAAGGAATACGCTGGCGGAAGCTTGCCTGATAACTGGCAGAGATCCGGGTCACAGCCGGTGGTCTTTCTGCTGGCAGCAGGTGGAGGCCCGATAAAACAGGCTGAGATGCTGAAAAACGGCGAACTAGTCTATCTTGACGTTCCCTCTAGAGTTCGCAGCTTCAGTGTAGTTGGCGAAGAGCATCTGACTCTTGGCTGCACTGCGCCCACGGACAACTGCTTTGTTCAGGCCGCAACGCGAGGGAAACGCGAAATGGATAAGGTGCTGGCCGGCCAGGCAAAGACCCGACGTGGGATCAAGACAACCTCCAAAGTTCTGAAAGGCGTTGGAGAAGTAGTCGAGGGCCTGCCGGTCATTGGTTTGGTAGGAACCGCCATGAGGATTGGAGCCAAGGTCGCAGAACTCGCGGCAAGGGGCATTCATTCCGAGGCTGACACACGAAGAGTCGGGCTCGTACCCGGTGAGTTCTACATGGTTATTGCGGACGCCTCACGACTGGGCGACTTCGCAACACTGCAGGTGCTGGGCGACAATGGACAGGTTCTGGCCAAGGGTACTGCCCGCGTGGAACCCAAACCCGGGACAGCCCAGGTCGTCCTGGCACGGTTCCCTTACTAGCGAAGCGGCTCTGCCAAAGCTCCAGGGAGACAGGCGCGTGCGTGTCCCCCTGGTTTCCGCTGTCGGTTGCACCGTCTATATTCCTGGCCAGGGGAATTAGGGACAACCACCGTTTTCTTGATTCTCGCCGGTATGGAGGATGAGATTCGAATGGCAACGAATACGGGACGACCGTTGGGAACGGCCGGCTTCGTGACGCGCCTTGAGAACTACTTCAAACGGACATTGGCGGCACAGCCGGTTGGCAGGCCGCGGAAGATGCGCGATGAGAGACAAAATAGGTGGTTGTCCCTAATTTCCCAAAGCCGCTCTCAATCCGAGACCCGAAATCCAGAGCAAAATCGTGTATTCATTGTAGCTTTCATTGTAGCTTTCATTGTAGCGTTCATCGTGTCCTGAAAGGTGTCGGCAAACCTGTCTTGCAGCGCTTCGGCAATGGCTTCGACAAACGCCTCGCGCATTGCTTCGGAAATCGCTTCGCGAACTGCTTCACGCAAGCC
>JAUWNN010000153.1 GCA_030612625.1 Caldifarciminota bacterium | reverse complement strand
GGAACTTGGCCTGGAACGGGACGATGAGCACTGACCACGACGTTAGTGATGCGCTTGACACGCGGGCGAATTGGAGTGGAAGTTGACCGTGGTGAACGATAACGGCCCGGCAGGAAAAACGGTGGTTGTCCCTAATTCCCTGGCCTTCTTGTCTTGACCCGAATCAGACACATGCCTATAATCGGACACAATGCCAATCTTTATGAGGCCGGCACTATCCTGGCTTTCCCTGCTGGCAGTTCTGGGTGTCCAATCTTCTCCAGGCCAGACTCTACCGACTACTGATGAACTCTGGCTCAAGATAACCGCGAGCAGTGGCCGGCCCAGGCTCAGCCTGGTCATCGCCGAATTCTCAGCCCGGGACAGCCTGTCTGATGAGTCCCTCAACCGTCTGCGCACGGTACAGCAGGTCTTTGAGGCAGACCTGCGTTTCTCGCTGTATTTCGCATTCCAGGAGCCGGACTCCGGCGCCAGGTTCCGGTTCGAAACCACCCCTCGCAAAGTCGACTTCAAAGGATGGGCATCAACCGGGGCCGAAGTGCTCATCTGCGGAGACGTGATTCAGAAGCAATCCGGCCCTCTCCTCCAGCTCCGGCTCTATGATTTGAATACTGCGCGCCGCATCGCGACCAAGCCCTATCGGTTCAGAGAACAGTGGCGCTGGCTTGCGCACGAGATGGCCGATGATGTCATAAAGCTGCTCACGGGCGAAGACGGAGTCAGCCAGACCCGCATCGGGTTTTCCCGCGCCCTGGGAAAAGGACACAAGGAACTGTCCCTGGTGGACTATGACGGCACCGGCATAACCCAGGTCACAAGCACCGGTGGGGTAAACCTGTTTCCCGACTGGTCGCCCGATGGAAACAGACTGGCATACTGCTCGTATGGAAAACGCTCACTTAACATCTATTCGCTCGACATCTCAACCCGCAAGCGCAAGACCATAAGCGAGCGGCCCGGTTTGAATACGACACCGGCTTACTCTCCTGACGGCAAAACTATCGCCACATCTCTCAGCTTCAACAGCCAGTCCGACCTGTACCTGATGAATCCCGATGGCCGCAACCTGCGCCGGTTGACCACCAGTTCTGCAATCGACATATCTCCAAGCTGGTCTCCGTCCGGCAGACAACTGGCTTTCGTGTCCGACCGCACCGGAACCCCGCAGGTCTACATCATCAATGCGGACGGCACCGACCTGCGCCGGCTGACCTTTGAAGGCAGCTACAATACCTCGCCGGCCTGGTCTCCACAAGGAGACCTTGTCGCCTTTGTCCAGCGCCAGCCAGGTGGCTCAAACCAGGTCTGTGTCACCAACATAATCGGCGACACCTATCTCAGGCTGACCAGCCGGGGCAACAACGAAGACCCCTGCTGGTCTTCGGACGGGCTGCACATCGCCTTTGCCTCCAGCCGGGCCGGCTGTTATGAAATCTACACGATGGACTGGAATGGCGCCAATCAGACGCGCGTCACCCGTACCGGTGGCGCCTTCTCCCCCACCTGGTCACCCAGCCTCCGCTGAGCAGAAAGGATTCCAGGGTTCAAGGGTTCAAGGGTTGTTCAATCGTTGGTTTGTCATCTTGGGCTTTGGCATTTGAACCCGACTGGTTGTTGGGAATTCGAGCTTCTTCCAATCTGTGTTCATCGGTGTTAATCTGTGTTGAAATCCCGTCCTGCCTTCTGCCTTTGTTCTTCGTGTCTCTGCAGTCAGGCCTGTGGTAGGGCCTAAATCACTCGAAGGATAAAACAGCGAAGATACTCGGACTCAGGCGTGTTGAACAAGAACGGATGGTCCGGCCCCTGGGTCGAACGGTCGAGGACCATGAAGCTGCGGCCTGCATCCTGTGCTGCTGCGGCAAGCATGTCGAACATATCCTGCCAGAAAAGGTAGTGGGAGCAGGAGCAGGACACAAGCAGCCCGCCTTTGGGCAGAATCTTCATTGCCAGAGAATTGATAGTCCGGTAGCCCTCCAACCCGCGTTCCCTTCCCCGCCTGGATTTAATAAACGCCGGCGGGTCAAGACAGACCATGTCGAACTTCTCTCCATTCCGCGCCAGTTGCCGCAGATACCCGAAAGCCTCAGCCCCCACAAACTGACACCGGTCTTCGACCTTGTTCAGCTCAGCGTTCGCAGCCGCAATGCTGCAGGCCGCGGCCGAACTGTCCACCGCAACCACTGTTGCGGCTCGGCCCAGGGCCGCATTGATTGCAAAGCCGCCGGTATAGCAGAACACGTCCAGGAACCTGCGGTTGCACACAAGCTCCCTGACCCTTCGCCTGGTTATACGCTGGTCAAAGTAGTAGCCGGTCTTCTGTCCGTTCACGATATCCACATAGAAGCCGGCGCCGTTCTCTGAGATAACAACCCTTCGGCCCGGTTCACCGTAAAGCGCTCCTTCGCGGCGCACAAGACCTTCAACTTCACGCAGACGGGAGTCGTTCTTCTCAAAGACAGACTCGACATCAAAGGTCTGAGCCAGCGCCTGGCAGATAAGGTCAAGCCGCTGTTCCATCGCAACCGCGTAAGTCTGAACCACGAAATGCCGGTCATATTTATCAACCACCAGTCCGGGCAACCGGTCGCTCTCGCCATAAACCAGCCTGAAGTCGGTCTCACCCGGCAACTGAGCCTGGCGATACTGCCAGGCCTGTTCAAGCCGCTTCTTCAACAGGTCCAGACCGAGTTCCTCTTTCTTGGTCGAGTAAAGCCGGACCCGAATCAGGGAGTTCGGGTTATACATCCCGCACCCGATGAATTTCCCTTTGTCGTACACCAGTACCGTATCGCCTGGCCCGGGGTCGCCTTCAGTCCGCTGCACCTCCCTGGCAAATACCCAGGCATGTCGTTCCCGGGTCCGCTTCCGGCTGGCGTGGACGACTTTCTCAGGCATTGCGCCCGGCCGGCCCGAAGTCCAGAACCACTGGTTTCCCCTGGTCGTCAATCGAGTAGAGCAGAACCACCGGTTCCTGGCCGGGCACCAGATTGGATTGTGCCGGCCGCAGAACCAGGTCAGGCCGTGCCTGACAAATCCATCCCTCCCGGGTCACATCAACCGATGTCGGCTCGGAAACGAACACCGGAGCCGGATTACCTTCGCCAAAAGGTGCCATGACCTTAAGACCAGGGTCGAAATCACGCAGCGCCAGCCTGGCGTCCGCTTCAACCACTACCTGTTTTGGAATCCGGTCCGCGATGTGCTCGTGAGCGTATCCTTCCACGCTCCTGACGAACTCCTCCACCATGTCGTCACGAATAGTGAAACCGGCAGCCGCTTTGTGCCCGCCGTAGTCCAGGAAAAAGTCCTTATGCGCACTCAACAGGTCCATCAGGCTCATTCCATCCACGCCCCTGCCTTCGCCGACCCAGGCGTCTCCGCGCCAGCCCATCACCAGCACCGGTACCCGGTAGCGCGCCTTGAGTCGTGCCGCGCAGAACCCGAGTGCCCGAAGAGAAAGCTCCCGGTTTCTGACCAGGACAATGCCGTCCCCGAGCCGGACCGACTTCTCGGCCTCTTCCAGAGAACGCCGGGCTTCGGCGCGCCACTCCTGGCTGCGCTGCTCCAAATCTTTCACCCAGTCAGCAGCCTCGAGCTTGTCCGTGCTCAGGATGCGTTCAACTCCCTGATTCGCACCGGCCGATGCAAAAAGAGGCAGAAGTTCGGCCGCCATCCTTGACACTGTAAGCCTTTCACCGCCACTCAACCGGCCCAGCACCGCACGGACCGCGGGCAGACCGGTGTTCTCCAGCCGGCTCATCCCGACCGCCACCAGTGTCCGGTTCTCACCGGTCAGAGGCACCCGGTCAGCCACTGTGCCGAGAACCGCCAGACCCATCAAGTCCGGTTCAGCAGACACAAACTCCTGAAACGACAGGCCGAGCATGTCCGAAGCCAACCCCATGCCCAGCTTCAGCGCGACTCCGACCCCGGCCAATCCGCGATAAGGGTAACCGGAATCCCGGCGTTTCGGGTCAACGTTGGCCACAGCCTCGGGCAGTGAATCAAGCGTTTCGTGATGGTCGGTCACAACCACGTCCATCCCGCGTCCTCGCAGCTCGGCAATCTCCTGCCGATTGGTTATCCCGCAGTCAACAGTGATGACCAGTCCTGCCCCTTGAGCCGAGTATGAAAGGACGTGTTCAACATCGAGTCCGTGTTTCTCCCTGCCCTTTGCAGGAATGTAGTGACACACCTTTGCCCTGAGTCCTTCCAGAACCTGCTTCAGAACCGCCACCCCGGTGATGCCGTCAAGGTCATCATGCCCCCAGACAAGAATGGCTTCCTTCCGGGCAATCGCCTGCTTAATTCTTTCAACCGCGGGCCGTAAATCGGGCAGCAATTCAGACGGATGAAACTGGTCAATGGATGGCGCGAGCCAGCGCTGAGCAGACTCTCCATCCCGAATCCCGCGCAGCCACAGCAGCCGCGCCAGAACGCGAGACACTCGAGCTTCCTGTGCCAGTTGCTCAACCCCGGCTTCGTCAATCTCTCGAATCGGCCACATTGTCGAGGTGCCTAGTTGTCGACCTCGACTATCCGTCCTTCGACCCGGGCGTCAACCGGTGAATGGCGCCGGATGTAGTCAACAATCGCGTCCCTGAGCGGCACATAGCTGTCCTCGACATCCTTTCCGTCCCGGAAAACCCCGTACTGCCCGCTGCCGCCTCCAAGATACGAGTTTGTGACTACCCGGTAAGTCCTGTCCGGTTCCAGCGGCTTGTCCCCTACTGTCACCGACAGGACCCGGCTTCCGAACGGCCTTTTCCGGCTGTAGGTCATCCTCAGACCGGAAACCTGGAATATCGAGTACCGGCCGTTCACGGAAATCTCCAGCATCTCTCTGACCTGGCGGCCGGTATACTCGCCCGTAACCAGGGTATTGCCGAACGCATCAATCTCATACGCATCACGATAAGTCAATCCACCCTCAGGGACGTCCTTGCGGATTCCAGTCGAGTTGTGGACCGCGACATCTGCATTCGTATATTCCCGCATCGCATCGGTGACGAAATTCCCAACTGGAGATTCCTTCAGGTCAACCCGGACCAGCTTGCGCACGCTTGTGCCGATAACTTCATCAAATCCCGCTTCGGCAATCGTCCGCAGCGAATCAAGGTAAGCCAGGTAATCCAGGTCTTTCGGGATTTCCTCGCCCAGAAGGTTGATGAGTCGTCCTTCATACCCGACAATGCGCCTGGTCTCAAGAGACACCGACAAGTCCAGAAACCCCACGGCGGTCAGCCTGCTCGCAGCCTGGCACACGATAGTGTGATTCCTGGGCGTCTCGAACGGAGGGTTGACAACCGTATGGCTTCGGCCCCCGACAATCACATCAAAGCCGGCTACATCTTCGGCCAGCCGCTTCTCATACTTGTGTCCGATGTGGGTCAGACCCACAATGATATCCGCCCCCTGCTGCCGCAACTCTGCAATCTGCTCCTGGGCAATGGTCTTTTCAGGTTTGACCTCAAGGTCACCGGCAACACTGTCCTCAATCATCTCGTTATTGTATGACGTAATCAGTCCGAAAACACCAATCCTCAAACCGCCCCGCTCAAGCAGCAGGTGCGGCCTCAGAAACCCGGGTGTTGTGTCAGAACCAGGAACCTGGATATTCGCGCACAACCAGGGCATGTCCGAGCTGTCAACAAGCTGCTCCAACACCTGCCGTCCCAGCGCGAAATCGTAGTTCCCGACCCCGATTGCGTCGTACCCGGCCCGGTTGAAATAGTCCACCACAACCTGCCCTTTTGTGAAATCACCCAGAGGCGTCCCCTTGAACACATCGCCTGCATCCAGGAGCAGAAATCCGTATCCTTTCTCTTTGGCCTCATCACGCAGCTCGCGAATCACAGTCAGAGCTCCAGGAGCATTGGACAAAGGCGGCGGGAAATCCCGGTTCAGCCAGAATGCGGTCCCAGGCAGCAGAGCGCCGTGGATGTCATTGGTATGGAGGAGATAAATGTGCTGGATACTGCCTGAAGCGACACCCGCTGCAAGGAACAGAATGGAAAGGCAGGAAATGCCAAATCCCACCGCCTTCATCCTTCGGCCTTCCACTCTAGAACTCACGGCTGACCGTGACCGCAAGAACCGCTTCTGTTTCATAAACCCGCTGGTCTTCCGGAGTCAATGTACCATGAAAAAGGCTCGGCCCGACAACGTCCCGCTGGAACATCGCACCAACGTCAATCCGGGCAAGCCCGACGTCAAACCCGACACCGGCTCCGACCTGGGCCAGTTGAATCGAAGGGTCAAAAGGCAGCGGCTCAACACCGAACCCATAACGCAACTTCAAGAAGTTCAGCATCGTATGTTCAACCCCGGCCCGTGCCTGCAGGATATTGCTGTATGTAGTATCAACATCAGACCAGGCCCGATAGCTGACTTCGGCCATCACCCGGCTCGGAAGAATCCCGGACCCCTGGTAGCTGATGCCAAACCGCACGTCCCAGGGCCGAGCAAGACTCACCGCTTCAGAAACCGAATCCCCGTCCTGCCAGTTCGAAAGCTCTGTGCTCCCGCAGTACCCGAGGTCCAGGCTGAGCCGGCTCAGGGGCTGGAAGCACAGGCCCGCAGAATAGGCAATCCCGGTCGGGTTCCCGGACTCATGCTCATAGACCGAGTCCGGGTAGCGGATACTCCAGCTTTCCAGTTCGCGTGAACCGAACATATACCCGCCGCTTGCTCCCAGACTCAGCCAGCTCAAGGGCCGGAATCCGAACCCGAGCCCGGCATTGAGAACAGTGCCTGACTGGACAATCCGGTCTTCGCCGATGACATTGTAGAAATCGTCCCGGAACTCTTTGTAATACCGGTACGAGAAGTCAATCACCGGCCCGATGCCCACACCGACCGCTCCCTTTCCGAAAAGCGGGAACACTCCGGCCATAGGTCCGGGAATCCCGGCTGTCCCCAGGTTATCAGCCACCACCACTTCGCCAATCGCATTCTCAAACTGGTCATACACAGTCCTGGTTCGCTGCTCAGAGGAAAGCTTCAGCCCATAGCTCAGTTCGACCCCGGGACGGTCAACAAAACCCAACTGCGCCGGGCTATGGAATACAGCACCGGGTCCCGGGTCAAACCTGTTCATACCGGCAAACGCCAAGTCTCTTGCATTGCGCCAACTGGTCTGCTCACCCCAGTAGATGCGCAAAGGCAAAGCGGCCCGGACCGAAACAACCAGCCCGGCCAGAAAAAGAACCGATAGAATCCTTCTCATTCCTGCTCCTTACCAGAAAAGGTCAACCTGAACACTGATGTCAAAGCCATCATCCTTGCTCGTAAAATCCCGGACCGGCTCAGAAGACCCGGGATAGTGAATACCTTCGTTCGAGCCAAGACCGGTGTGGGCAAAAAGGCTCACTTTGTGCCGGCACTTGAAATAGACCAGCAGCCGTTCGGAAATCCTGTCGCTCAAGGCAAGATACCACCTGAGCCCGTCGCCCTCCAGACAATCAATCCCCGCATCCTCAAATATCCAGTGGGACATGTCCCGGGTCAGCCACGTGGCCACGCCCAGTTCGGCATTGAAGTCATCGCTGAAATTGTGGTCCCACTGCACGGCCAGAAAGTTACCTGACATGCTTGCTTTGTCCCCGTATTCCAGATTCGGGGTCAGGAAGATT
>JAUWNN010000167.1 GCA_030612625.1 Caldifarciminota bacterium | reverse complement strand
CCAGGCATAGACCGAGCGAGAGTCCGATGCAGAGAGCAAGGGAGAGAGCCCCCGGGGGGACCTGGGAACGGCTCCCTGAGCCGCTCTCCCAGCGGAAACCCGGCCTTTTTGTAACAATAAAGTTACATTCCCGGATAAAGGACCGGCCCGGCCCTGAGCCGTTTTCCCAGCGGGAATACAGTTCTTGTGTCCATTTTCACCAAAACGGGAAACTATATTATGAGGAGCCTTGAAGGTGTGGCCGATGGCTGCGGCCCGTCAGCCGGTGGCCCTTCGTGTCATTGCGAGGCAACCGCAGGTGGCCGTGGCAATCCGACGCCCTGCGTCGCCCTGAGTTTGACGAAGGGTCTCTCTGTCCGTCATTCGACACTCGGAACTCGTCATTCGCAATTGTCTTGGACTGTGAGCCGTCGGCTGCAAGCTGTCAGCGGATGGCTCTCAACGGCAGGCCGTCTTGCGCCTTGTCCGAGAAGTCGGCGGTGATGAGGGCCAGAATTAAGTATTATGTCCCCTTATCTTCGCTGCACTAGTTTGTCCACGTCGTCCTTCGTGCTAGCACGCGCGAGGTCCATTCCATGCTTGTCCAAGAGATGCTGAAGCTTGCCCAGACTCAATCCGGCGTAGGCCCTGATGCGCCTATGCGCATAGCGCCGAGTCTGCGAGTCCATTTTCTGAAAGAAGCCGAGTCGTATGAAAACGGCTTCGTATGTGACGGCGAAGGATACCCCGTAGAGAAAAGGAACCGCCATCAGGGTGAGTAGTGGCTCAAGTGCGATGCTCTTCACGGTATCCATGGTGACTAGTGAAGGGAGGTTGGAGAACGCTCGTACCGATGCATAAGCCAACAAGGCCAGCCCTGTGGCAGCCAGCACCCACTGCGCCATCTTTGTGGCAACTGCAAACTCAGGTTTGGCGCGGCCATATGCAACCGTCATGGTGAGCAATGTGACGATTGGCACGAGTATCAACTCTACTGGGAGCGATAGCGTGTACTTACTCACCACGAAGGCTAGCACGACCGTGAAGGCGATGGCATCTGTAAGAATCCTGCGGAAGGTATACTGCGCTTTGCTTGTCGTGTAACGGAACAGTAGCCCTATAGCGACGACGCAGAACCACATTATTGTGTCCCTCAACAGGGAGAGGTCCCACAGTCCGACCATGGCAAGCAACGCCACGGAGATGGCAGAGTAGAGCACCATCAGCCAGACCAGTAGCTGAACCTTGGCGCGAAAGAACGACCTGAGTAGTGCAGCGACTGACCTGTATGCGTGTCCTCTCGGCAGGGCGTAGGCTAGAAAGGCAGCCAGCCAGAGGGCAGTAGCTATCTCGCGGTTGCTGAAGGACCCCATTTGTCAGTAGGCCGACCTCCCTGATCGAAGCTGTGAGTGTGATTCCCAGCGGAGTTCATCTCGCTCTGCACCCCACTATCCTCTCTCCGTTGCCTCCTCCACAATCCTGATTTCCTTGTCCGTCAGCCCATACAACTCGTACACAAGCTCATCTATCTTCCGGTCGGTGGCTCTGATGCGGCGTTCGATGGCGGTCATGGCCGCGCCCTTGGCCTTGGGCAGCCTTCTTGCGCGGAACCAGCATCTGTGCGACAAGCTTCGCCATCTTGCCGGGCCGGGCCGGGGATTGCGTAGCGTCAACGATATCCCTTTGTCGTTTCTCTGAGAAGTTCGGCGATTCCTGCGGCTTCCTGGGGACTCAGGCCGACTCGTACGCAGGCGGCTATGAACTCGCTGTGTCCCATCTTCTCGTAGAGCCTCAACATGTTTCTTCGCACGATACCGATCTCGCGGGATGTACGTACCCTCTCAAGGATGCCTAGTGCGCCGATGTAGTGCTTCAACGCTTGATCGAGCTCCCCTATGTCCTGGAAGATAGCCCCGAGGTTCGCCATGCCGATTGCCTCTCCAAACTCGTTGCCAAGCTCGTGGTCAATCCTAAATGACTCCGTGAGATACTCAGCGGCCTTGACCAGGTCTCCCTTGGCGGAGTATGCGTTTCCGATGTTGCCGAGTTGGCAGGCTTCACCTCTACGGTTTCCTGTCTTCCGGTGGAGTTCAAGTGCTTCGCCGTAAGATGACTGCGCGTTGTTCCAGTCTTCTCTTGACTGATATACAGTACCTATGTTGCCAAGCTGGCTGGCCGCTCCATGCAAATCACCAATTGCCCGCTGAATCCGCAAGGACGCACGAAATAGCCTGAGGGCTTCGTCGTGGTCTTGGGTAGCCGAGTGAATCAGCCCGAGATTGCCGAGTTGCGCCGCTTCTCCTCGACGCATCCGGAGCTTACGATAAATGCGTAGTGCGTCCTCACATGCAGGTGTGGCCTTCGCGAGGTCGCCCAAGCGGTAGTAGACACTGCCCAGGTTACCAAGCTGATTGGCCATTCCGACCGGGTCGCCGAGTTCCTTGCTGATTGACAGTGAATCCTGGAGGTACTTGAGGGCCTGTTCGAACTCCCCTCGGTCCTCGTGTACTAGGCCGATGTTCCCCAGCGCCGCGGCCTCCCCCTCTCTGTCCCGAGCATCCTCCGCCAGTCGCAATGAAAGCTCAAAGCTGGATAGCGCCTTCCCGAGCATGCCTTGTGAGTGATAGCTGATGCCCATCAGGTTGTGGAGAGCAACAAGCTGTGACCCTCGTGCGGCTGACGTGGCGAGGCCGAACTCGCCGACCGCCTTCTCCCACCTGTACGACTTCAGATGGGAAATGCCATTCTGGAAGTGCAGTGCCACTGATGCGTCAGTGGTTCCGGCCAAACCGTCCAGGTAAGGCGTGAGACCCACGATGACCTGCTTGGCGATTTCCTCCATATCGTCATCCGAGAGTCTGGTTTTCCTGGTCCGGCCGGCAAGAGCTAGTGCCAGACTGAAAAGCATGCCAAGGAGTGTCCATGAGTTTCCCTGCAGCGGAGCCACAAACAAGTACAGGCACAGCGTAACGCCAAAGACCAGCGCCGCGACTCCATAGAAGATGTGCGATGCCTTCATATTCGCAGGGTTTCGGAACACCGGTCGGCTTGGCGCTCGATGGCGGTCTTGGTCGTACCTTTGGCCTTGGGCAGATTCTTATGTGCTCTGGGCATCCGTCACCAGTCCCTAGTCTTACCTGCCTTTGAGGCACTCAATCAGCTCATTCAACTTCTTGTAGACGTCGGCCAGGGTCGGTTCGGCAATGACGCCCATGTTTTTGTACTGATGGGCGAGTGCGTAGCTATATTCCTGTTGAAATTCCTCCCCCCCAGCAGACTCGTAGGTCACTCCCAGTGTGACGACTGGGAGATTGCCTTCTGCGTCCTCTGCGTCTTCTACGAAGAACAACTGATGCCTCGCTTCGTACCCTTGAGCCATTGCCGGTAATGGCTCACTGAACAGCGGCAACTCCTTCATCGGCTTCCGGTAGCCTATCGATAGTATGTGGTCGGGCTTGATCGAGAAGCGTACATTGTAGGCGGGACAAGTGCCTGTGTTCCGTACTACGAACTCCTGCAGTGCTCTGCAGGTCCTGTTGGGTTCCAACAGGACCACGACGCTCGGCCGGAAGTGTCGTTCGTTGGCGCGCTTTTGTTCCCGAAGCATCTTTCCAGTAAGGACCACATACGCCAGTGTAACCAGCACGAGAAGAACGTTCGCTACGACCAATACCCACGTGGCTGCTGTCATGTCGCCATCTCCTCGACTATCCCGATTTCCTTGTCCGGCAGCCTGTACAGCTCATACACCAACTCATCTATCTGCCGGTCGGTGGCTTTGACGCGGCGTTCGATGGCGGTCTTGGACGCGCCCTTGGCCTTGGGCAGGTCTTTGTGCAGCTTCAGCATCCGCTCGACCAACCTGACCATCTTATCGTGCCGTGCCTTGTCCGCCTTGTCCGAGAAGTCGATGGTGCGAATGGGAAGTTTCTCCATGTATTGATAGATAAGTCTGTAGCGGTACTGCCCTGCACGCGTCCCGAAGGGAATACTAATGAAGCTGATGGCGAACCACGCGAGCCTGCTGTTGAGGATACCAAGCAGGTAGAGGTCGTCAGTCCCGAGGCAATAGGCTGTGTTGGTGATATAGGTGGAATCAGGGTCATAGTAGAAACGTGGGTTCTTCGCGATGTCGGGATAGATGAGTTTCGGGGCTTCAAGGATGTCGTAGTAGTCACAGGGGCGTAATTCCCACCAGAACTCGCCCTGATCCTGACGGCGCTTCGCTGCTCCTGAGAAGGATTCAAGGTGTTTAGCCAGTGGCGGGAAGTTCCTGCGGAACCAAACCCACGCTTCTCGCTCAGATAGTGACGAAGTAGTCCTGCCCTTGTGACGCATCTGGTTGCGTGTCCATCCACTGGGAATAGCTATCAAGTGCTTCCCTGTTTCCCGCACGTGATAGCGCCTGATGTCTTGCCCACCCAGGAAGGGTCGTAACAGTGCCTTGCAGTGGGTTGCTCGGGTTACCATCTTGGCTTTGGTGGCCGCGTCGATTATGAATGCTTCGTTGAAGCCCGTTTTGATGCCGTAGAATATCCGGCCATCAACGTACTGTTTCAATGGTGTCCCGCATGACTTCACTTTCTCAAAGACTGCTTGCTCCGCCCGGCTCCGCAGGGACCAGCTCTCCTCGTTGAATCTGCCGGACGGCACGCTGTAGCTTTTCTCTTCCGCGTAGGACTTGAGGTTGAGCCTGTCCAAAGAGGCCACCTTGCAGACCGGAGTCCTGCTTGGTTGCTTACGCTTGCTGAACAGCGGTATGCATACATATGTGTCCTTGGCATCCCTGAAGACCGGCAGTCCTCCGAAGTCAACAATACTGAGCAGAGAGTAGTTGCTGGCTATGTGGCGGCGGAATGCCACCGCATAGGCCGTGTGGAGAAAGCTGCGTGAGACAATCATGCTGAAGTACCCGCCAGGATTGAGGAGGCTTAGTCCTCTCTCGAAGAAGTAGATGTAGAGGTCGGCCATGCTGTGGTAGGATGCATAGCGGTGTGTCATGTAGTCCTTGAAATCGGCAAGCGCCTCTTGCCTAACGTACGGCGGGTTGCCGATGACCGCGTCGAAGCCGCCTGATTTCATGATGTCCGGGAACTCGTCTTCCCAGTCAAAGACGTTGATTCGGAGGCGTTGTTCTTCGTCTTCGAACAGGGTCTGCTGCTCGCCTTCATAGAAGTCGGAGCCTATCAGGCTGTTGCCGCACTTGATGTTGTTGGCAAGGTCAGGCAGTGCCCGCTCGCGGAACATCTTCTGCTGGAGGCTGATGGTCTGGTCGCTCTCGCCTTCCAGCACCTTGAGCAGGAGGCTTAGTTTGGTGACTTCGACCGCCTGGGAATCAATGTCCACACCAAAGATGTTGTTCAAGAGGATGCGTTTCTTCTCGCCGGTTGTGAGTCGCCATTCGCCGCCCGGCCCCTGATAAAGCACCTTGCGGTGTTTGTCCGGGCCGTGCTTTTCGTACCAGTCGCGGTGCCAGTCGAGCAGATATTGGAATGCACCGAGCAGGAACGAGCCTGAACCGCAGGCCGGGTCGAGGATGCGCAAGCGGGACGCTTGCGCAGGGGTCAGGGGTCGGGGTTTAGGGCCTGGCTTTCCTTCGAGCAGCTTTCCGACCGTGTTCTTGTCGATGTAGTCCACGATGTAAGTCGGCGTGTAATAGACTCCTCCGGCCTTGCGGACTTCGGGTTTGTATTCGACCTTGGCCCGGTGTCCGGCTGTAAGCCTTATGACTTTGCCGAGGAACTGCTCATACACGTGGCCCAGGATGTCGGCCGGGAACACGCTGAACTCGTACGGCGAGTCCGGGTAGTACAGGCTTCTGATGATGTCTTTGAGCACCTTGTCGTCGAGCTTGAGCTTGGGTGTGACTTCGTCCGGTTCTGCGCGGCCTTTCTCGGTTGAGAAGTGGAACAGGCCGGAGTTGTACCGTTCGTCGGCCCGGTAGAATAGTTCAAACAGGCGGCGATAGATACGAGCGCCGTTTAGCAGTGCGTGCAGGCCTTCGGCCCGTTCGATGCCCCGGTCTTCGCAGATGCGCAGGAAGATTATGCGGTCAATGGTGCGCTGGACCGCGAAGTTGCGCTGACGGGTCAAGAGACGCGGGTTGCGGAGAGCGATGTTTCTGGCCAGGATGTCACGCCAGGCTTCAATGTCTTTGAGGAACTCGGAATCTACTTCTGCGGTGCCGCGCTTGTCCTTTTTCGCTTCTGCGAACCGGTCGAACGAGCCTTGTTGAATTGCTTTGGGCGAGAAGATGCCGGTGATTTCTTCCCATTTGTCCGGGTATTCTTGAAAGCGGATGTAGCTGATGCGGCCGGTAGCCGGTTTGTCGGTCTTCTTGGGCCGGGTGCGGGTTTCGTATACGCAGAACTCCTCGAAGTCAGTGAGGATGGAGAGCGGCAGTTTGGCGGTCCAGGCGTAGCGCCTGAGTTGGAACGCCGGGCCGATGTCGTGCTTGAGGTCGTGGGAGGGCTTCTTGGCCTCGACGAAGAACTTGCGTGCCCCGCCGATGCGGAACGAGTAGTCCGGGGCTTTGGTCGTGCCGCCGACTCTGAGCGCGGCTTCGTGGATGACCTGGCGCTAGCGCTGGGCAAATCCCTGTTTGTTGGCCACATCCCAGCCCATTGCTTCGAAGAAGGGATTGAGGAAATCCTGGCGGAGTTGGGCTTCGTTATACGCTGAAGAACGGCAGGCGTCAAGGTTGCGGTCGAACTGCTCAACCAGGCGGAGGATGGTGTCAGGGACCTTGAAACCCGGGACACTTCCCATATTCCTACCTATCCAACTCCGTCTGCTTTCTTTTCCTTGTAGTCTTCCTGACCCGGCGGGCGGATGTGCAGTTCCTGGCTACCGGGTCAGGATGTCCTTTCCTGTCGCTCATTGCCTGCCAGCATATTAGCACGGCAGTGAAAGTCAAGTCGGTTCGGGCGGCGGTTCGGGGTCTGTTTGGGCTGCCGTGGCCGCGGCGAGTCAGAAGTAGGGGTGGGTCGTCGTGGCGGCGGTCTTGTCGAGGGTCGTGACGGTGATGGTGATGAGTACCGTGCTTGGTGTCGTGGCGGGTGTCATGTCGGGCATCGGGGCGAAGGCCGTGACCGTTCTCAGCCT